>CAZJBU010000143.1:0-1514 GCA_964544525.1 uncultured archaeon | reverse complement strand
GGAACATTTTTTGATGCGATAGAACTTTTTGAATCTATAATGAAAGTAAAATTAAGAGGTGAAGAGCATGAGGGTTGAAAATGAAAAGTATTTGGTAATGGCTCTAGATCCAATACATATAGGTACTGGCGGTTACAGACTAGGAAGGGTTGACAACACAATAGTAAGAGACCCTGCAACAAACTTGCCGAAAATTCCTGGAACTTCTATCGAAGGATGTTGCAGAACTTATGCTTATTATGAAGAATGGAATAATAGTAATGAATGTAAAAAACCAAACTGCCAATGCGCTACTGGGAAAGAGAAAGATAATAAAAAACCTTGTGGAAGATGTAGGATCTGCGTAACTTTTGGATATACAAATGCAGAAAGAGTGAAAATTAAAGTAGAGAATGAAGACAAAGAAATTCCAGAAAGCTTGCACGGAATGGCTCAGTTCAGCGACGCGAGAATTTTATTCTTTCCTGTTTATTCCATGTTAGGACCTGTTTGGATAACTTGTCCTTCCGTTCTAAAAGAGGCTGGAATTAAATACAAAGAGAACAGGAATGAAAAAGAAATTCCGAAAGTGTTGAAAGAAGAAATAATACCCTCAAAGGAACTCTCTGTGGTAGATAATAGACTAAACTTAGGATGGATTTTGTTGGAACAGAGAAAAGAAAATAACAGTTATCTAAGTTTGGACTTTTCTAAGTTAGAATGCGAAGGTAAGCTTTTAACTGAAGTAAGCAAAGAATTTGAAGAAATATCGAAAAAACTTGTTATTGTAAGTGATGATATTTTCTCTCAAATAGTAAACTCAAACCTAGAAGTTAGGACTTCTGTTTCAATAAATCCGGAAACAGGCGCTGCTGAAGAAGGAGCTTTATTTACTTATGAAGCAATTCCGAGAGGAACAGTTTTATGGTTTGAAATAGTTTATTTACCTGTTGATAAGTTTGAATGTTATGTAGTTTACAAAGAGAAAGATGAAGAAGGTAAGGAAAAGGGAGAAAGAGCAAATTTGGAAAAGCACATAAAACCTGTAGTAAAAAATGGGTTGAAACTATTTGAAACCTTAGGAGTTGGTGGAATGGGAACAAGAGGTTTTGGGAGATTAAAGGTTTTAAACTTAGAAAATGGTGGGGAAAATGAAAAACATTGATTTCCTTTGTGCGGAATGCGGAAATGAAATTGCTAAAGAAGTAAAAGAGGAATCAGTAATTCAAAAATGCTTAGGTGTTTTGGAAGAGAACGGAATTTACGCTTTTGTAGTTTATTCAGATTCCAAAGATGAGAAAACTAGAAAGATATTGAAAAAAACTGAAAAATTTTTAAAGGAAAATAATTTCATTCAAGAAAATCTTAAAGAAGAATCTATATACGTAAATCTAGGTAAATTGCTTTTAATAAAAGAAATAATTCAGAAAGCATTAATCTATGCACGCTATCACGCAAAAGCTTCAGGAGATTAAAAATGACTTGGAAATGTTTTAGATTGGTATTTAAACTTGAAACACCTCTCCATATAGGTT
>CAZJBU010000142.1:729-1515 GCA_964544525.1 uncultured archaeon | reverse complement strand
TGAAAAAGAGAATTAGATCTTGACAAGTTCCAGTTTCTCCATTATTTCTTTTAGTTCACCTAGTAGTTCTGTAGCCCGCTTAACCTCAGATACTGTCCAATAAATTAGCCTATCAGATAACTGCGGTAAGCTAGAGGCCTCTCTTCTAATATTATTTAGTCTCTTTTCATCAGACACGGCGATAACCTTCTGAACAGTAGGATCTGACCGCGCTTTGATGAGGTTCAATAGAAGCGAATCTATGCTTCCTTCTCTATGAACTTCAAAGACATACTTCACTTCTCCGAGATTCCCGATTTTAGCCCTCCAAACGACGTCAACCTTAGCTCCAGGAGCTAACGGAACCTCGCTATCAACCTCAAATCCTAATCCTTGGCCTATTTGTAAGAGCATCTCCTTTATTTCATCATGGTCGAACTCCTCCTCGACCTCAACTTCAGGGACCTTGATCTTCTTAGCCACCGCGACGACATAATAGAGGAATAAATCAACATCTAACAAATTCGGATTCGGAATTTCCTTGCTCTTGAGAAGCACGGCTATTTCCTTTAAGACCATATTAAAGCGCTCATATTCATGCCCCGATATATCATACTTCATAACGGGAACGACGTTCTCAAGTCCGAGAATTTTCAATGCTTCCCTGCTTCTTCGATTCCATATACCACATTCAGCGGGATTAACAAATGAGAGAATTTCTGTTATCTGCGCTGGACCCATGCCCTTTATCGTCCTTCTGAACTCGTCATAGCGTTGTGATAACGGCTTATCCGCCCATAGAAGATC
>CAZJBU010000142.1:0-719 GCA_964544525.1 uncultured archaeon | reverse complement strand
ATCGAGATCTCAATTCCTCAATTTTTACGCTGGATAGAACTCTCTCAGCAGGATATTGTTTATTGGTCCATAGTTCATTCGCCCAAAGCCTCGACATAATTTTCATAAAATCAGCTTCAGTAAATTCTTTCAAAGCCTCCTTAGCTAGAAGTTTAGAGAATTCCTCAAGCTTGTCAAATCGATCCTCAACCCATTTCTTTCCTCTTTCAGTCTTCAAGAACTTATAAAAGCCCGGTAAATAGCCCCTTATCGTGTGGATGATTTCATCTGACAGGATGGCCATGGCTGTTATATAAACTCCCAACTTACGTATTTAAATTTTCTGGCTTAAGGAATCGCAATTATATCTAGCTTACTGACGAAGAAAGAAATAAGACGTCCTCTATATCAGTACAAACATGTCCGAAGATAGGGACTTGAATTTTTTTAAGTGGAGCCCCAGGCGCGCTTTGAACCAGCGGCTCGGCTTACGAGGTCCTTAGCATGAGCTAGAGATCGTGCACGAGATATTGGAGAATCGGCACCTGGAGTCCAAGGTAAGGAGGAGGTATGAAGGATGAGAAAGCTGACATCGCTAAACCGACATGTCAAAACCGGGCTCGGCCTAGCCCACCTCTTCACGGGCGCCTCAGCCAGTGACGGGATTTAGGGATGGGCCGAGAGGGCCGCCCTAATCGATTCCGCGATCTCGGATGAGCCCCCCGTTGAAGCCCATCTTC
>CAZJBU010000141.1:0-1515 GCA_964544525.1 uncultured archaeon | reverse complement strand
CTCATTCCCGGCGCCACGTGCCGACAACAAAATGTGGAGGAGATAGGATGACTGGAAAAGACATACGATTACGCCATATCTTCCGTGCGGACAGGCGTGCAGTCGTTGTGGCCCTTGATCACGGACAGTTCAAGCACGAGCCGAAGGGACTTGAGGATATCAAGGAAATCATCAACAAGGTTGTGGATGGTGGGGCGGATGGAGTGATCCTTAATCGCGGTCCTGCTGCACAGTTTGCATCAGTCTATTCCGGGCGTTCTGCGCTCATCCTCCGTCTTACGGGCGCTTCAACGGAACACAACCCCAACTTTGACTATCACCGCCAGATTGCTACGGTGGAACAAGCTGTCACCCTTGGAGCCGATGCCGTCCTCGTGATGGGATTTATCGGCGGGAGTGGAGAGGCTCACTCGCTTGAGCTACTGGCAAAGATCGCCGGTGACTGCAGCCATTATGGGATGCCACTCATTGCTGAGATGCTTCCGGTTGAGCCGAACCAGTTCAACGATACTGGATGGATTCGCTGCGCAGTACGGGTAGGGTACGAACTTGGTGCAGATTGCATAAAGGCCTACTTCACGGGTGAATCAGCCTACAAAGCTGTTGTCGAAAGCTGCCCCGTTCCGATTCTCATTGCCGGGGGACCAAAGGTAGCTGAGCCGCAGGATATGGTCAGGCAAGCGTTGGGACTTGGCGCAGCCGGTGTGGCATTCGGTAGGAACGTATTCGAATCTGATGATCCAATTAGAATGACCGAGGAATTAGTATCTCTGGTACACAGTAATTAGCTAGGACGCAAAAGGAGGTGTTGGCGGTGAATAGTAGAGTTGATTGTTCCATAACCATACTTCTAGTTATGTTTGCAGGCTTGCTCTTTCTCAATTTTGGCCTCTACGGTATGACGGGAACGGTCTACATCGATCAGAACGAGAACTTGCAATACGATGAAGGTGATGTCCCGTTTGCCGGGGCAGTTGTCAGCGATGGGTTCACGACAACTCTGACAGATGAGCAGGGTGTATTTACGCTCACTCCGAATTCTGAGGCCAAGTTCGTGTTCCTCTCCACTCCCAACGCAACGAAACCTCTTGCTGGTTGGTACAGAGAGTTGGCAGGCAGCAAGGACTACGACTTTCCGTTGAAGGAGGTCACGGATAATTCCCCACTTGTTTTCCTGCAAATCACTGACACCCACTACGCAACCAACAAAGAGGAATTCAAGAAAGCGTTCTATGATCGCAGGATGAAGATACTCCCCCAAGGAGTGCTTGATTCCCTCACCGAAGAAACAAACGAGATTTCACCGGATTTTGTCATGCTCACGGGGGATATAGTCGCTGATTCCAAGCGCCCACCGGTAGAGTTAGTCGATAAGTGGATGCACTACATAGCCCAGGATTTCGCGCCGAAATTCGATTGCTCGCTGTACGCTGTCGAAGGAAACCATGACGTTGTACGTGATCCGGAGATAGGGAAGGGAGTATACGAAAAGTATTTCGGTCCCACATACTACTC
>CAZJBU010000140.1:0-1631 GCA_964544525.1 uncultured archaeon | reverse complement strand
CCTCTCCGACAGTAGCAAAGGAAAGACCTACCAAAAATGATAAAAACCAGCTCAGCTTAAATATAAAGTGGATTAATAACATTCCGCAGATCCCTTCAAAAAGAATTATGAAACCGGTTGAGAGTAAAATGAACCTTCCTTCTTTCTTTATTTCATTCACATCAATTTCAAACCCAATGATAAAAAGCAGAAAATACATCCCCAAACTCGCGAAGAATTGGAAGGCTTGGGAGGAAGTTATTTCTGGGAATGGGTTATAGAGATTCAAAGCGAAGCCCAAAAGCAAAGCAGCGAATATCCAAGGAATCCTTGCCTTTTCCAACAATTCGCCTATAACAAATGTAAAGATGTATACCAATGCAAGCAAAAGGAAAAGCATAATTTTTAAATGACTTTATATTTTTAATTTATAATAGCTCTTAAGTAATTATTATGGAAGCCAAAATGCTGTTATATAAAAAACCAAGATTAAAAAAGCCAGTTTTAATCCAAGGATTGCCTGGGATAGGTAATGTAGGAAAAATAGTAGTCTCTTATCTAATCGCTGAGCTAAATGCAGAAAAAATAGCAGACATAATCTCACCTCACTTTCCAGGATTAATTCTTATAGATAGGGATAATGTCGCAGAACCTTTGACAATAGAAATCTATTTATACAAAGGAAAAAACAGAGATTTGCTTTTGGTTACTGGCGAAACACAACCTATTACTGATTATGGGCAATACGAGTGTTGTAATTTACTAATCGAATTTTGCGAAGAATTTGGGATATCTGAGATCATCACAATAGGAGGATATGGAATAGGAAGACAAGTAAAGGAGCCAAAGGTATACGGAATAGTAACCTCAAAAGAATTGATAAAATACTATAAGAAGTATGGAATTACCTTTCAAGAGGAAAATACAATAGGAAGTGTTGTAGGAATGAACGGCTTACTCTTAACCTTTGCAAAGATGAAAGACATAAAAGGAATTTGCCTATTAGCTGAAACCTTAGGCTATCCTTTACTCTCAGACCCTAAGGCTGCTGAACAGGTGATAAAAATATTTATTGATATGTTTGGATTGAGCATAGACTTAGGAAAATTAGAAGAAGCAGTTAGGGATTTGGATAGATTTTGGAAGCATTTAGAGGAGCAAACAAGGAAAATGCAAGAAAGAAAAACAGTAGCTGAATATTCTACCTACATAGGATAAATTTTTCTGTTTGGTTTTATTTATGAAAGAGGAAGTTAAGAAAATAGTATTAGAAGCAAATGGCTTTTCTTCCTTCAATCCTGTCCAAAGTCTGGCAATAAAGAAAGGCTTATTTGAAGGTAAAAATTTGTTGGTATGCGCACCTACAGCAAGCGGAAAAACTTTGATAGCTGAACTTGCCTTTATAAACAACTTTCTAAAAAGAAAAGGAAAATGCTTATATATTGTTCCCCTAAAAGCCTTGGCAAATGAGAAATACAAAGAGTTCATTGATAAATACAAAGATTTAGGAATGAAAGTTGGGATATCTACAGGCGATTTCGATAGTTCTTCTCCGCATTTGGCTAATAAAGATTTAGTTATTCTAACATCTGAAAAGCTAGATTCCCTAATCAGACACAAAGCAAATTGGATAGCAGAGACATCTCTTTTAA
>CAZJBU010000139.1:0-1664 GCA_964544525.1 uncultured archaeon | reverse complement strand
AGGATTTACGGAAAATATATAAAACTGAAGAAATCTATTATGAAGCAAGTTATTGTCGTTAGGTCTGATTTAAGGATGGGCAAAGGAAAACTTGCTGCACAAGTTGCTCATGCAAGTTTAGAATCTTATAAAAAAGCAGATAAAAGAAAAGTAAGAATTTGGGAGAAAGAGGGAAGTAAGAAAATTGTTGTAAAAGTTAATTCTTTAGAAGAACTTTTAGATTTGAAAAAGAAGGCAGACGAATTAAAGATACCAAATGCTCTGATAAGAGATGCAGGTTTAACCCAATTAGAAGAAGGCACTATAACATGCTTAGGTCTAGGTCCAGAGGAAGACGAAAAATTGGATAAGCTAACCGGAAAATTGAAATTAATTTAAACAATATAATTTATGCTTTATCTTATAGGCTTAGGTCTTTGGGATGAGAAGGATTTATCTTTAAAGGCACTAGAGATTTTAAAAAAGTGTGATGAAATCTTTGTTGAAAGTTATACTTCTGTTTGGCAAGGTAATTTAGAGGCTTTGGGAATAAAAGCAAAGAAAGTAGGAAGAGAGGAAATGGAAGAGGGAATCAAAAAAATTTTAGATTTAGCAAAAGAGAAAAAGGTTGCAATTTTGGTACCAGGTGATCCCTTAGTTGCAACAACCCATAACTCTATCTTAATTGAAGCAAAGAAAAGAGGGATTGATGTTGAAATTATACATAATGCCTCAATAGTAAGTGCAATAGCAGAGTTAGGGTTGCATATTTATAAATTCGGAAAAATAGCCTCTATTTCTTGGCATTATAGCGAGTATCCTTACGATATTCTAAAGCAGAATAAAGGCATAGATGCGCATACCCTTTTTCTTCTGGATACAGAGCCAGAGCCTATGAATGCAAAAGAAGGTTTAAAAAGACTTTTGGAAATTGAGGAAAAAAGAAAAGAAGATGTAGTAAAAGAAAATGATCTATGCATAGTAGCTTGCAAATTAGGAAGCAAAAACAAAAAGATTTATTTTGGTAAAATTGAAGATATTTTGAAAAAAGATTTAAGAGAGGTGCCAGCAATTATAGTATTGCCTTCAAAATTGCACTTTTCGGAGGAGGAAACACTAAAGGTTTATACTTCTATTTCTAATGGTATGTAATTTATTTCTGGAGGTTTCTTATTCCCATTTGCAACAACAATGTTTTCTACATTTATATAGAAAAAGTATGGAAACAAATCTTTTTTAAGTAATTTGGCTTCAAGTAACTTTTCTTTTTCTTTTTTTGCGATTTTTTTATCTATAACGGTTTTTGCAGCATACAGCTCATAATCTATGTTTTTTCCAATTAATCTTTTTAGAAGATCTTTATATTCTACAATATCAGCATCCTCACATTCTTCAAGGATCAAATAGTACTGTAAGCTGACGGTTTTTGAGTTTATTTCAAGTCTAGACAAAATGTATCTATTAAGTTCTTCATTATAAAATAGCCAAGAGCCCCTTTGCTCTGGAGAAAAATAGTTACAAATGTTTCTCAATTGATTATTATATCCACCGCCAATTCTCACCTTTTTTCTCCATCTGTCCATACAATGTTTTGAAACTTCGATTAAGAGGGCTTCGCTCATAAATTTATTTTTACTATTTTAAAATATTTAAAAATTAATCTCCATAGCCAATAGAAAATTTAT
>CAZJBU010000138.1:0-1687 GCA_964544525.1 uncultured archaeon | reverse complement strand
GCACAGCTACCTCTGGTGGGAGACCCAGGCTGTTCACCCCCCTCTTGGTGAACAGCCTGGGTCTCCCACCAGAGGTAGCTGTGCTCGCCAACATGATAGTGGATGCGCTGAAGAGGAAGCACGCCACCGAAGGCAAGAGCCCAGCAAGTGTTGCGTGCGCCGCCGTGTACGTAGCGTCGATAATCCTCGACAGGAAGGTTACGCAGAGAACCGTTGCCGAGGTGCTCGGGCTGAGCGAGGCTACCGTTAGGTACAGGTACAGAGACATAGTCGACAGGCTCACGATAGAGGTGATGCTATGAAGATCGTCACCCTGAAGATGCCAGAACCGCTGGTGTTGCTGATAGACAGCCTAAGCAGGAAGCTCGGGTACTCGAGCAGAAGCGAGTTCATCAGAGAGGCTGTCAGGCACTACGTTGAGCACCTGATCAGGCAGGGCATGGTTAGACCAGAGGACATACCCGCGGTTATGAGAGCCGAGAGGAACAGCACAATGATCATCAAGGTCGTAGAGGTGGAAGAATGAGCACCACAACGAGCTACCACGACATCGCTAAGCTGTGCAGAACGTTCTTCGACAGCCCCGATATAGACCAGTACATAGCTCAGAAGATATGTAGCGAACACATCACCGCGCTGGTCGAGAGCATGATACTGCTGTACATAGGGAAGTTGCTGAGGACATACGAGAGACTGGAGGAGATGACCAGGTGCATAGGGGACTTCTACGAGAACGTTTGTTGGGGTGAGTAGGCATGGCAAAGGGATGTGTCGACCTTGTTGAGTCGCTGAGGATGGTTCTCGAATGCGTGCGGAGGCGGGTTGAGTACATCAACGATGTTGTGGTTCTGGTCGGGAAGTTGGCTCCGAACGTAGGGGGCTACCTCAGGGAAAGGGTTGGTGAGAACGTTGAGGCTATCATGGGCTGGCTGAGGATAGCGGACGCGGTAGTCGACACGCTTGTAGACAGATGTATGCGACGGTTTCAGGAATCGGGTAGCAGTAGATATGCCGAGAGGTTCGTTGAGGAGGCTAGGAGGAGCGGTGTCGTGTTGGCGGAGCTCGATGGATGCAGAGCGGTTCTCTACAGGAACAGGATCCTGTTCGACGGTTGTTGGGGAGCGGATACGAGTGTCTACACGCTCAGCATCACGATAGAGCAGCTGAACATCCTGAGGAGCGGGTTGGAGGAGGTCGACGAGGATAGGCTTGTGATGGCTGTGGAGAGGTTGGTGGAGAGCGGAAGGTTGCCGAAGAAGTTGCTGACCATGATGCGAAACAGAACGGCGAGGAAGCTCATCCTCAGGTTGCTCAGCACACCACAGACGCACACATGATGTAGGTGGTGGCTATGACCGTTGAGGACCCTAGGCAGAGGATCGCTAGGATCCTCAGGTACATAGAGGAGAAGATGATCGCCAGCGCCAACCAGCTTGCTGTGGAGCTGAACATGCCGAAGTACTTCGTGCTGGCAGCCCTCAACACGTTGGAAGCCGTGGGTGCGATAAGGCTCGTCAGGAGGTACGGGCTGATGAAGATCTACACCATAACCGACAACGGGAGGAGGCTCCTCGAAGCACTAGAGAAGAACAAACCCATCAGGATAGTTGTCGAGGGCTAGAGAAGATGGGTATATTCGTGGAGATCGTCAAGTGGCTTCTAGTGTTCAACGCCTCGGTTGCGTTCA
>CAZJBU010000137.1:0-1707 GCA_964544525.1 uncultured archaeon | reverse complement strand
CTATAACTGATGAGGTAATCGAATTTCTGATATCTCCAGTAAATGGCTCTAACCCCAATTTCAAAGACATAATGGTCACGGCAGAGCTTCCGGATGGCAGGGAAATTTTAGTTCCATTTATAGTGGCGGAGAAGGCCATAAACATTTATGCTAGGCTTCGGGTTCTATTGCCGAGGATTCCCACGAAAATACACGTGTATTATAAGGTTCCAAGCCAAGATATCGTGAAATATTCCGAGGAAAACGTCTATATCTACAAGGATAATTTCCTCAAAGAAAAGACACCCTATCATCTGTTATACGATCCGAGGAAGGCAGATGTTGAAAGTAAGGTCGTGACAGCGGGAAAGTATGGCGGGAGCTTGAGGATAACTGTGAATCCGAAGGAACTTCCGGTGAATGTCGGAGTAATCCTGTATCCGGGGCGGTCTAAGCCGGTGGTTCCGAACTCAACTACAAGAATTGTTGTCATGATCTCTCATCCAAAGGCCAAAGTGAAGGTTCAGACACTAGATTATTCGAGAACTTTTGAAGGATCGAGCCTTACCAAATGGGGGATCATAACATACCGCACCTCTGTTAAGGTTAATCCACCTTACCCAATAATTATTCTTCTGAGCTTGGAGGAGGACCTGAGACCATTCCAGTTCTGGATCGATCAAATAGATGTGGTGAATATCAGGAAGGATGTCGAGGTTACTATCGCTCAAACCGGCGTGAAACCTCAAGAGCAGAAAGTGATAACAGATAAAAACACGGTGATATATGTGCTGTGGGGGCTTTCCGCAGTCGCGGGAGCCCTTCCAGCAACGATATTAGTATTTAGGAATAGGAGGAAATATGAGGAAATTAAGCTCGCGATGGAGCTTCCGCCAACCAGAGTAGAGGATGTCAGGAACCCAAAGGTTCGGAAAATTTTAGAGGAGCTGAAAAAGAGGAAATATGAGGAGTAGAAAGATGTTCCTCGCACATATCGAGCTTACAAACGCGTGCAACTTCAGATGTCTCTACTGCTATGCAAACAAATACGGAAACGAATATATTGATGAAACGGACTTAAAAACCGCTTCTAGCGTATCGGCAACTCATCACGGGAATCAAATATGCGCGGAGGCTCGGTATAGCTGTTAGAATATTCACAAACGGCTCCCTAATTCCTTCGAATCCGCAGATCATAGAAACTTTCGAAAAATATAATGTGTTCGTGGTTTTATCGCTTTATGCCGGGTCGAGGGACGGATACCTAAAATTTACGAGATGTGACGGCTATCCCTTCCTCAAGCTCGGAAGCTTAAAGCGGGATAGTCTGGAGACGATAATTGAAAGAGTGAAAGCTTTAGAAAAGAAGATGACAAAGCCATTTTGCTGGAATCTTGACCAGATGTCCGAGTTATAAACTGATGTTTAATAAGTTTTGGCCGTTTTGACGACCGAGTCAAGCTTCTCTTCAAGAGTTTTTATGGCCTTTGAGACATCCTCCACAGCCTTCAGGCCGGTGCATATTATCTTGCCGTTATTGAACAATAGGAATGTCGCCCCCGACGAGGCATCCCTATAGGTTATTGCTGGAAACGTCTCTGGCTCATATATGACGTTGTCAAAATTATTCACTACCTCATCAAAGGGTATGCCGCCCTTGTAATACGCATATGCAACTATGTTGGTTATCCTTACTTCGATGGAATCGGCGTTAAAAAGCTCCTTTAC
>CAZJBU010000136.1:0-1743 GCA_964544525.1 uncultured archaeon | reverse complement strand
ACGCGATAAGGGAGAAGGCCTTGAAGATATTTAAGCAGGAGATCTATATAGGGCTTGATGCAGCCGTTTTGGTGGGTTTCCCATCGGTCCTCACAACAGGTATCGTCCTCATTCCAATAGTGTTGGTGTTAGCACTTGTATTACCGGGGAATAAAGTATTACCTTTAGCAGATCTAGCTATTGCGACCCCATTCCTAGTTAGTATCTGTATGGCGATTCACAAAAAGAACGTGATTAGAGGGATAATAACGGGAATAGTTATCTTTACGATAGCTCTCTATGTTTGTGGAGATCTAGCTCCGATATACACCATGGCTGGTGCCAAATATGGGCTTAAGATCGCTGGCCAATGGACAAGTGTAGGACAAGGTAGTCATTGGGTTGCCTGGATACTTGCAAAGATTGCCTCCCTATTTGGCTATAGCTGGTAGAAGGTGGCTGAAGTTGGCGAAACGTACATTAAGGGTATTAACCGTGTGTGGGACTGGAGGAGTTACGTCGAGTGTCACCAAGGTAAAGGTCGAGCAGATCCTAAGAGAGGCAGGAATAAATGCGGAACTCTCAAGTATGCAGGCCAGCGCAGTAACTCCTGATGTTGCAAAATCATACGACTTAGTGGTGTCAACCACCCCACTCCCGATACAAGGCGTCCCGCTAATAGTTGCAACATCCTTTTTAACGGGGATTGGGGAGGAAGAAACAAAGAAAAAGATCATAGAAACAGCTAAGAAAATACTTGGAGGGAAATAACAGTATGACGTTCTTCGGCAGATATGGTGGCCAATTCGTACCAGAAGGTATACATTTTCCATTAAAACAATTAGAAGAGCAGTGGAACACCTTCATAAAGAGCGGGAAGTTCGAGAAGGAGTTCCAGAAAATCTGTGCTTCACTGAGATTCCAAAAGCCTCAATTCCTTACCGTAAAAAAGATAGTTGCGGGGAAGGACATCGTATTAGCATACAATCACGGAATCTTTACAAGCATAGCCCTTCAACTTATCTTTTCAAAGAGTGTTAAGAAATCAATGGTGTTGCATGCTGCAACTTCCATCGAAACTGCAACTATATCCGCCGTGATCGCGAAAGAATTAGGTATCCCAATAGAGATCTTCTTTGAATCGACAAAGCTCAGTGACGAATCTATAAACTTAGTGAGATCACTTAATGCTAATGTTACTTCTGTAGATGAAAGCCCTTATCCAATACCCGCGCTTCACGCATTCCAAAAATGGTTATTCAACCCATCAAATACATATCCGCTCTTTGAAGAGGCTATAGGCCCTTCACCGTTCCCATCTATTGTTAAAGAGTCCTTCTTCCCATTTTGTAATAAAATAAAATCATCTTATACGGAATTGTATGGAGGGAGGCCAGATTTAATAATACTTTCATGTGATTATACATCATCTCTAGCAATAGCTGATTACTTCTTTGAGAATGATGCAAGAAAAATTATCTTCATCGAAAGGGCAGGAGTAGATGAAAGAAGGGAAGTAACCGAGTTTCTAGGAGGGATAACCGAGGTAATAAATCCAGGTTCTCTCGCTCAAAGACCTATCCCTCCCGAACTCTGCTATTTGTTCGATCAAGGTGCGATAGAGAGAATCAGAGTTAGGCAGGAGATCGAGAGCATTGGGGAACTTATCGAGAAGATTGTCAGATCGAGCGGGATCTTTTTTACGGATTCTCGAATCTATTATGCGATTAAACTTGCGGCTGAGGCGTCTTGCAAATATGAGAA
>CAZJBU010000135.1:0-1814 GCA_964544525.1 uncultured archaeon | reverse complement strand
GTTGAGCACATAGGCGAAGGTTTAGAATCCATTATTTTAGATACCATAAACAAACAAAAACAACTATTGATTTTTGTAAATTCCAGAAAAAGCGCAGAATCTTTAGCAGAGAAAATAGCCAACCTTTTAAAAGAAGAAAATCCTATCCTAGCAGAGAAAATCCTTGTTTTAGAGCATCCAACCAAACAATGTAAAAAGCTATACCAAGTAATGAAAAAAGGAGTGGCTTTCCATCATGCAGGTCTATTGCCAAAGCAAAGAGAAATTATAGAAGAAGAATTTAGAAAGGGAGAAATAAAAGTGATCTGTGCTACCCCTACCTTAGCTATGGGAGTAAACTTGCCCGCCTTTAGGGTAATAATCAGGGATTACAAAAGATATGAAGAGTTTTTAGGATATGCAGATTATATTTCCAATTTAGAGATTCATCAAATGCTTGGAAGGGCTGGCAGACCAAAATATGATAAATATGGAGAAGGTATTATAATAGCAAAGAATGAAGGAGAAAAGGAAGAGATAATAAGAAGGTATTTTTTGTCACCATTAGAAGCAATTGACTCAAAACTTGCAATAGAACCAATACTAAGAATGTATGTTTTAGCTTTAATTTCAACAGAGATAGTAGGAAGTATAACTGAGCTTTTTGACATATTCAACAAAACCTTTTTTGGCTTCAGATACGGAAACTCTTTGAAGTTAAGAGAGTTAATTTCTTCTATTATCAGCGATTTAACTGATTTTGGATTTATAAAGAAAGAAGACCTTTTCCTTACTCCTACCAAAATAGGCAAAAGAGTTTCAGAATTATATATAGATCCAATTTCTGCCAAATTTTTGATAGACGGCATTTCAAATGTTAGGAGAGAAGGTATAGATGTTTTTGGATATCTAACTCTTATCTCCAGATGCTATGAACTATATCCTTTACCAACTATAAAGAGAAAGGAAGCAATAGAATTAGAATTTTTAATCACAAAGAAAAAACATTCTTTACTATTCTCTGCTCCAGATGTTTGGGATTATGGCTACGATCTATTTTTAAGATCTGTAAAGCTTGCCAAAATCTTTTGGGATTGGATTAATGAGAAAGGGGAAGATGCTCTTTTAGAGGAATATAATATCACTCCTGGCGAGCTTTATCAAAAGATTACTAATGCCTCTTGGCTATTATATGCTATGGAAGAGCTTTCAAAACTACTTAAAAATTCTATTGCCTATAGAGATGCCAAAAAACTAAGATTGAGAATAGAAAAAGGAATTAAAGAGGAATTATTAGAGCTTATTAGATTGCCAGGAATTGGAAGGGTTAAGGCAAGAAAGCTATACAACTTAGGTTTCAAATCCTTTTCAGACATACTTGAAGGAGATAGATTAATACTAGAGAAAGCAATTGGGAAAAAGACTTTAGAGAAAATATTGAAGGTTATAGAAACGGAGCCTTAATCTTAGCCGATACAGGCTTTTTGATTTCCATTGCAATATTCATAGGCAGCATAAGCATCATCATTGCACAACTCTTTAAGAATGGCAAGACTTTCATTTACCCTTGCAGGAAGATATTTTTTCCAACAATAATCTTTATCTCTTCCCAATCCTTCAACACAAGTTTTATATGCAAGACAACTTTCTCTAATTGCTTTATCTTCAGAAACTGTAGGATTTACCTTTCCCCATACATCTGTAAAGAACAGAACCATTACTATGAATATGAGCAAAATTGCTATAATACTCACAACTTTCACAGCCTCTTCCATTAAAATAAATCTATTTAAATAACAAAAACCTTCTTATATTATGACCCAAATCCCTCAAAG
>CAZJBU010000134.1:959-1851 GCA_964544525.1 uncultured archaeon | reverse complement strand
ATATAAACTTAGACTAGATCCAATAGGACATCCAATAATATCCAACAAACACCTCAAGTTAAGACGGGCTCCGCAAGAATCTCATAAAGATTAACTTAAATAAACTACTGCTAGAAACATGAGGGAAGATGCCCATCCAAAGTCCTATAAAAGAACTATCCCTACTTGGCGTAAAACTGGCAGACTTACAAAGATTCCCTGACGAGCGCGGGATTTTTACAGAGATACTTCGGAGCGATTGGAAAGAACTTTTAGGCGAGGACACGATCGTCCAAGCAAATTTCTCAATAACATACCCCGGCATTATTAGGGCTTGGCATAAACACGAACGCGGCCAAGTAGACTACTTCCTAGTAATAAGAGGCTCCATAAAGGTCTGCGCATACGATGATGACGAAAAATCTCCTACAAAGGGACACTTAGTTGAGGTCATCTTATCTGATGTAAGGCTCCAGGTCCTGAGAGTCCCAGGCCGTTACTGGCATGGATTCAAGGTAGTTGGAAACGAGCCAGCCTACCTAATATACTTCGTAAACAAGCTATACGACTACGCCAATCCCGACGAAAAACGAAGACCGTGGAACGATCCAAAGGTGGTTCCTGTGGCCATAAACGGAAGAAAAGATGATCCAAGAGTCGGCAAGCCATGGGACTGGCTATATCCGCCACATAAATAAGCTTGGAGAAGAACAGATAGCTTACCCCTTCAAAAACCTTAATTCTGATTAACTCTAAAGCATAATCAAAGATGAAGATTCTCGTCACGGGTGGGCTTGGGTTTATCGGCAGCAACTTAGTTAGACATCTTCTCAACAAATACAAAGATATCAGAATAATAAACCTAGATAAAGTGGGGTATGGCTCCAATCCAGCAAACCTAAAGGATTTCGAA
>CAZJBU010000134.1:0-949 GCA_964544525.1 uncultured archaeon | reverse complement strand
GGACTGGCTATATCCGCCACACAAATAAACTGCATGAGGAATAGCTAGGTCATTCTCGAAAAAGCCTTAAATCCGATTAACTTTAAAGCGTGATCAAGATGAAGATCCTCGTCACGGGTGGGCTCGGGTTCATCGGCAGCAACTTAATCAGGTATCTTCTCAACCAGCATAAGGATATCAAGATAGTTAACGTAGACAAAATGGGATATGGTTCCAACCCAGCTAACCTAAAAGACCTCGAGAATGACGCGAGATACGATTTCGTAAAAGGCGATATATCCAATTACAAGCTCATGGAGAAAATCATACCGAATGTTGACGCGGTCATCAACGTAGCCGCAGAGACCCATGTCGACAGAAGCATCTCTAATCCAGAAGCCTTCCTACAAAGCAACACATTGGGAACTTTCAACATACTGGAAGCTATTAGAAAATTAAATAGAGATGCTAAGCTTATCCAAGTCTCAACAGACGAGGTTTATGGAGACATCTTAGAGGGCTCGTTCAGAGAGAATGATCGACTCTCTCCTTCAAATCCATATTCAGCGTCAAAAGCGTCTGCAGACATGTTCTGCCTAGCCTATCATCGAACCTACGACTTAGATGTAAAAATCACTAGATGTTATGATGCGCAAACGAGGCTCTTAACTGAAGATGGACTAAAGACCGTATACGAGGTGAGAGAAGGAGACTTAGTCTGGAGTCTAGATAACGGGATATTAAAACTTGTGCCCGTTCAGAAAGTCTACAAGTACTATTATCGAGGAGAGATGATACGATTCAAAAATGATAATGTTGATCTACTTGTGACTCCGAACCATAGGATAATATGCAAATCCAGAAAGAAGCCAGGGCCCTATTACGTAAAGTTAGCGAAGGACTTTTTGAACATAGGACAGTATAATAGATATTACATTCCCTTAACAGGGAAATGGATAGGGGAAGACAG
>CAZJBU010000133.1:788-1861 GCA_964544525.1 uncultured archaeon | reverse complement strand
TGCCGATAAATATTTTAACTCCATTTCTTTTAATTATTTCCTTCGGATATATAATCGCTAACATAATAGCAGGTTTTATTAATAATGCATATCTGGCATCAAAAACAGGGGTTGAAATATTAGTATCAAAAACTTTTGAGAATATATTCTCCTTAAGATTCGTATATTCCGATTTATTTTATTTAGCAACAATAGCTGCATTATTAGGATGGACTCTATTCTTGATATTAAGAAAATATTGCAGATCTTATTTGCACATAATGGAGGACATAGTTACCTATTTAATATATATCACTATTTCTGGTTTTCTATATACTGTATTTTGGATAGTTGCTTTTTATAGATTTTTCAGAAGAAAGATTATATGGGAAAAGTACGACAAAAAGAGAATAAAATGGTAAAGTCAAGGATTATTTTAGCTATTGTTTTGGGCACCCTCATCTTTTCAATAGGGGTTCTAATTAGTCAAGTTTTAGGTTACTATTACATAAGCGACATGAAATTAGAATTGGAGAAAACTTACAATAAGCAATTAGGTTGGCTATTGTCTTTGAATATTCTAGAACATTATGCATGCAACATGAATGGTCTTGAAGTATCAAAAGAAAGAATTAAGTTAGGACAAGAACTTTACACACTAGAATCTATATTTGGAAAACAAGATCCAAAAGTACTGGCAAAGAAAGAATATTTTCAAATCTTGGAAGTGCAAGAATACTTGCTAATGAAGGATATAAAAGAAAAATGCAATAAAAGCTATGTGTTGATTCTTTATTTCTATTCGAATAAGGGGGATTGCGATGAATGTATAGCGCAAGGTATGATTTTGGATGATTTGTGGAAGAATAACAAAAACGTTTCAATTTTCTCCTTTGATTATAATATCAAAAATCCTGCAACCGAGGCTTTAAAGAAATTGTACGGAGTAAAAGGATATCCTGCATTAGTTATAGATGGAAAAACTTATAATAGATTTTTAACAAAAGAAGAGTTGGATAAAATTATAAGCAATTTGACTTTAAGAAGATGAAAAAATATGTAAAATTAAGGTGTTATCCTATATAACTCGTAAA
>CAZJBU010000133.1:0-778 GCA_964544525.1 uncultured archaeon | reverse complement strand
GTCTTTTAGAATTTGAAGAAAGATTTTTGCTTGAAGTGGGCTTAAAATAATTGCATTGTGTTTTGTGACATAGCTCAGAACTTGCTTACCATCCACTAGATCTATTCTCGGAGTAGTTTGAGAAAAGTCGATGATGAATTCATTTTGATTGTTGAAAACGGTAATGCTATTTGCATAGAAGGACTCTCTACCTAAATCAACATGCATATTAACCTTTCTTTTCTCCTCTGTTTTCTCCTCTGGCATAAGTATATTATGACCTTAATATATTAAATTAGTTTTTAGTTTATGAAACTGCTAGAAATTTCAAAAAGGGAAAAGATAACAGCAATACCTGAAGATGAAGAGGATCTTATGGCAATTTATTTTTTATTGGAAAAAGGCACTAAAATAGGCGGGATAACTTTTAGAACCAAAACTATCAGAAGAGGTAACGAAATTGTAAAGGGTGACAAAGAAAAAGTATTCCTAAAGATAGAAATGGAAAAAGCAGAGTTTGATGGACAAAAAGTAAGGGTTTTAGGTAAGATTGTGGAAGGTATTGATATTGGTAAATACCATAGCATAGATATCGATGTTGGAAAAAAGGTTGAAATAGAAAAAGAATTCAAAGACTTTGAAATAGAGAGGTTAAAAAAGCTTAGGAACAAAATAAAACCTAACAAAGTGCTTATTTGTATTTTGGATGATGAAGAAAGTTATTTTGGGATACTTAATCACAAACTAAAGATTATAAAGAAGATTAGAAGGAAAAAGAAAGGAAAAGAAAAAAGAGGTG
>CAZJBU010000132.1:0-1906 GCA_964544525.1 uncultured archaeon | reverse complement strand
GGCGCAGCTGTTGGCTTGAAGGATTGGTATGAAAGATCTCTTAAATTAATTGAAGCTGGAGTTGATGTTTTATGTATTGATGTAGCTCATGGTCATATGAATTGGGTTATTGAAACTGTAAAGGAGATGAGAAAAGAATTTGGTGATAAAATACAAATAATTGCTGGGAATGTTGCTACGAAGGAAGGCACAAAAGATTTGATAGATGCTGGAGTAGATGCAGTGAGAGTTGGCATTGGTTCTGGTTCCATTTGCACTACTAGGATTGTAACTGGTGCAGGAGTACCTCAAATAACCGCTATAATGGATTGCGCAGAAGTAGCAAGAAAAGAAGATATTCCTATAATTGCAGATGGTGGGATAAAGAGCTCTGGTGATATAGTAAAGGCATTAGCAGCAGGGGCAAGTACTGTTATGTTAGGTTATTTACTCGCGGGAACTGAAGAGAGTCCAGGTATCTCAATAATGAGAAATGGAAAGAAATATAAATTATACAAAGGAATGGCATCTGCTTTGGCAAATATTGAAAGAAAAATAAGAGAAAAAGGAGAAAAAGTTGAAGAATTTATAGATTATACTCCTGAAGGGATTGAAGCAATTATACCTTATAAAGGAACAGTACATGAAGTTATAACTCAGTTAGTAGGAGGAATAAGAAGTGGATTCAGCTATTGCGGTGCTACGAATATAAAAGAACTTTGGGAAAATGCAGAATTTATAAAAGTAAGATCAATAAAAGAAGGATTACCGAAAGAACTTTATTTCATATAAATATGAGGGATGTTATGAAAGTAAGTGAGTCTTTGAAAAATAAGATTTTGGAAGAAATTGAAGAAAAAACAAAAGATATGCCATCTGCTCCAGAAGGTTTTTCTGTAAAAAGTATAAGGGAAGACAGGGATTTAATACACTAATGATTACATCAAATTCCTTATCAATCTCTGCATGTTGTCTAAGTTATTTAGGAAAGAAGACAATCTTTAAAATATGAGATCAAATAATGAATTGATTGATTATTTAATAAGAATTGGTGTTTTGAAAACAGATTATATAATAAAAGCATTTAGAGAAATTGATAGAAAAGATTTTGTTAGAGAAGAATACAAAATTTATGCTTATGAAGATATTCCTTTGCCAATAGGTTTTGGACAAACAATTTCCCAACCTTTTACTGTTGCTTTTATGACAGAGGCTTTAGAACCTAAATTAGGTCAAAAAATATTAGAAATAGGTACTGGCTCTGGATATCAAGCAGCAATTCTTGCAAAAATAGTTGGAGAGAAGGGAAAAGTTATTACTATAGAGAGGATACCAGAATTGGCGGAATTTGCAAAAGAGAATTTAAAGAAATACAATATAACAAACGTAGAGATTATTGTTGGTGATGGAAGTTTAGGATTTGAAAAAGAAGCACCTTATGATAGAATTATTGTTACTGGTGCTTTTCCTCAAATTCCTAACCATCTTTTAAATCAACTTAAAGAAGAAGGAATAATTGTAGTACCTGTTGGATATGGAGTTCAAAGAATGAAGAAGATTATAAAGAAAAGGGATGATATTATTGTATTGGACTTAGGGCCTTTTAGATTTGTACCTATAATAGGTGAAAAAGGATTTAGAAGAGATTTTCTATGAATTAAGTTAATTATTTTATTTCCACTTTCTTAACATAATTATGGTGAAGTTCTCTTTATCAAGTATTATTGAAATAGCACCATCTTTAGTTTTTGCAAGTATAATAGTAGGTATAGGTTTTGTTATAGCTATTCTTATGTCTTTTTTGGTTAGAAGAATCTTATACAAAATAGATTTTGATTATTGGGTAGAAAAATACAAGGTTAAGGAAGCATTATTGAATATAAATATATCAAACGTTATATGTGAAGTCATTAAGTGGTATATCTTC
>CAZJBU010000131.1:0-1915 GCA_964544525.1 uncultured archaeon | reverse complement strand
CTGCAAAATTAAAGAAATCAGGCACTGCACTCTCATTTATAGCTCCTTCATATCCTGTTAAGGTTGATATAAGTGCATAATACGGACTATCATCTATACTGGCTATTGTATCATTAGTTTTTATCCGTAATACACAACATTTTACTGTATCTTTGGCTGTATTTCCAACACTATTTGTTACTGTTACTGTTGTATACCATGAGCGCCAGTATGGAGGATAAATATGTGTAACATTGTTAAAAGATTCATTCGTTTCTATTATTGTAGTATTACCATCACCAAAATCCCAGTTGTATGTATATGGTGGAGTAGCATCCTCCCCACTAACATCAGCACTAAATTCTGCTGTTTGGTTTATATATACTGGACAATTACATGATGTTGTCACTTTGAAATCTACTGGTGGTGGCGTAGGTGTAGGTGTTGGCTCTGGCATTAAATGAAATGAAGCACCAATTGTAGCAAAAGCACTAAGTATTGCTTCTTTTACTAATGTAAACCCTATTGATACTGTGGTTAGTGCAGAACTAATACCTGATTTGATTAAACTAAATCCTACTGATAATGTTGTTGTAATTGGGTCATTGATGCTTTTAATTAAATTAAATGCTACTGTCAAAATATCACTCATTTCAGTTGCAGAACCCGCTACTGCAATAAATGCTGATAGAGCAAAAACTACAATTATAACTGCAAGAACTGTTTTTCTTCTATTCATGAGCATTATTCCTTATGTAATTTCTTCCTCATTACTATCAATAATAATATAACTGCTATACCTATATAAAAGAAATAGTCTGGTATTTCAGTATCATTTGAGTGAGAAGATATGTGTGCAACTAATTGTGATACATATATTGGACGGATAACTATTAGTCCCTGTTTCTCACCTATATCTTTTACTTCCAATTTTGCATAGAATGTGCCTCTTGTTATATTCTCTGGGACATTTATTGAGAATCTAATTTTTTCACTCATGTGTGGTGGTATTACTGCTTCACTGTATTTTACATCTATCCAATCCACCTTTTGCCAGTTACTATAACTATTGAATTTCTGTTGCCAATTATCAGATATTGAAAATGTTATATTATCAGCTGTATAATATTGCTCCTCTGTAACTATAAGCTTAATAACCAATATATCATCTGTTGGATTTGTTACTGTTATGGTTCTGATATTGTTGCCTGTATAGATTGTGGTTATTTGCTTACCTATTATTGTAAATCCGCTACATAGGGCAGGTATAACTGCTAATAGCACTACAACCATTAAAATTTTTACCACATCTTTATACATGGTATCCAATCTCCATATCTATTTCCATTTACATCTATATATGAACTACAATTTATCCATCCATCAGCAGTTTTAACTGATTTAGCATGATGAATTTGTGGATATGAGCCTGTATGTATAATACAGTTATAACTTTTGTTTGCTGACAAGATAATAGGTTTATTGAATGTAATATTATGCCAGTCGCCTTTATATCCTGTCCAATTAGCCTCTACCACAATACCAGTTTCATTCCAGATTTTTATATACTCAGAATGACCACCTGTGCCTTTACAGGGATATGTATATATCCCATTTACTTCTATCTTATGTGTTGGCTTGATTGTTCCATAGAAAGTGCCTGCAATGCTTGGATATTCACCATATTTTATATCAAAGTATACATTTCCATTAGGTGGGTCATTGGATATAAGTTCAAATCTTACTGAGATAGTAGTATACTCCTCATACAAATATTCTGATGACACAGCCATTATAGACAATACTATAATAACTATAACAAATAAACCAATAACTTTACCTTTCATTACTTAATTCTCAAAAAATAAAGGAAAAAGAACTACAATAGTGTAGCTCTTATAATTATCTCAAACTGATAGCTATCGTAGTAGTTATC
>CAZJBU010000130.1:0-1933 GCA_964544525.1 uncultured archaeon | reverse complement strand
CTTTTGGATTATATATATTATATTATATCTTAAGTTATCTATTTTCTGAATTGTATATAACAAATTGTATATAAATTTAAATATTTTCTATGTTATATTTTCTGAGCATTATATAATACGGAATATAAAAGTTGGTAGTTGAAAGTGAGAGATAGATATTATATGCTTTAAATTAAAATTTAAGATTAAATTGGATACAAAAATTATGAGCTTTGTTTATAACAAAATACAATAGAATATTGGGTAAAATTACCTACATGTGCATTTGTTTCAGAGGAAAGAGAAAATATAGGTATTCCTCCTAAGGATATACAATCTGATAACGTTGTGTAGATTCCTTGACCCATATCCAGCAATTTCACACAAACATTATTTTTTTCTGGAAAGCCATCAGGTTTGTTATATCCATACTCCTCAGCTAATGCATTTGTAAAAGAAGATATAGTTATAAATCCCGTATATCCTATTGGGCAAGTACTTCCATTAGGGAAAATAGCAACATCAGAGACATTCTGACAACATAATTTATATTTATAATTCCCTTTAGAACAATCTTCTATGTGAGCATTTGTAAAAGAGGAAAGAGCAAAAATGCATTTGCCAGAAGAGCAAGGATTTCCTTCTCCTGTTTCTTCTATCCAGCATGTTAGCGGCATAGGAGGCATAGAAGGTAAGGTAACTGGTGATAATAAGTATATATCCTTTACTCCACAGGGATCTTCTACTACTAAATAACTTCTACCTGTTGAATATGGGTTTATTTCTAAGGTAATATTTCCTTTCTCTTTCTGTTTCAGAAGTTCTTTGCTATAACTAGCAACCTTTATTTCGGTTCCCCTCTCAAGGGCAAGTGCGTCTCTAACATATACTTTTAATTGTGACAATTTTATATCACTAGGCCCGTTATTTCTTATGGTTACATTTTTATCATTCACCGATAAAATATTCCAAGAGGTTTTTTCTCTACATGCTATTTCTTGTTCTCCTTTTTTGTATATTGCTATTCCGCTTTCTTTAGATGTTTTTATTATATAGTTTGCTGCAATACTAGACAAGACAACTATTATAGATAATAATAGAATTTCTGCTATAATAAGGTGGGCTCCTTTTCTTCTTAAGTTCATAATATTAAAAATTCTAACATTTATAAAAATATGGAACTAGCACCTATAGAGGATATAGACCTTACTAAAGTGAAAAGTTTTAAGGAATTAGCAGAAGGTTTTGAGAAAGCTGGAGGATATACAGCTAAGCACTTTGGAATAGCATATAGAATATTGAAAGAGATGATACAAGATAAAGACTGTTTTGTCTTCCTATCTTTTCCAGCAAATTTAGTTGCTACTGGCTTCAGAGGCATTTTGAAGATGTTACTCGAAAAAAATCTTGTGAATGCCGTAATAACTACTTGCGGAACATTAGATCATGATCTGGCAAGAGTTTGGAAGGATTATTATCACGGTTATTTTTCCGCAGACGATAGGGAATTGCATAAAAAAGGAATAAACAGGGAGGGAAACATTTTTATTCCGAATGAGTGTTATGGAGAGATATTGGAAGAGAAGATACAACCTATTCTGAAAGAAATTTATGAAGAAGGTAAAAGAGACTTAGCACCTTTTGAATTGGTTTGGGAATTTGGGAAAAGATTAGAAAAAGAAGAAAAAGGAAAAGATTCAATAACTTATTGGGCTTATAAAAACAAAATACCTGTATTTGTTCCAGGTCCTTTGGATGGAGCCTTTGGCTATCAAATATGGCTATTCTGGCAAGATGGACATAGAGATTTTAATATTAATGTGCTAAAGGATGAGGATAAACTTTCCGAGTTAATATATAGTGCAAAAAAGACTGGTGCAATAATGCTTGGTGGAGGGATAAGTAAACATCATACTATATGGTGGAATCAATTCAGAGATGGTTTGGATTATGC
>CAZJBU010000129.1:0-1973 GCA_964544525.1 uncultured archaeon | reverse complement strand
TTGGATTTTCTCCCGTGTCCATGAATAAATTTTCAAAGTATATTAGGAGTGCATCTAGCTCTCTATCCTCAGCTCTCTCAGTAAGAAGGTATTTTGAAATAGTTGTAATCGCATGAAAGATTAGTCGCTCTGCTGATTTTACTTCCTCCTTATTATATTTAGAAATAATCTCCTCAGCAAGCGAAGCGGCATCCTCATCAAGATTTTTAAGAGTTTGAGGACACAATACAAGAAGTTTGTCTATAGCCTCGTTACTCAAATAAGACATCTTTTCTTGCCTCTTTTTACACTTCTGCATGCCAGCTCAACTTAACATTATTTGAGCCAGATGGCGGAGCTGAGAGATAATTAACATAAATATTTGTGCTGTCTTTCGTAACATAGAAATCTCCAGCGGCATCTTCTGTCATAGGAGTTACTTGGGCTTTAGAGGGCTCAAAAACTAAGCCGTGGGTGATTAAGAATTGTGTCGTTGAGCCGTCACCGCTGAAGGTTTCACAGCCGGAGTTTTCGGTTGGAAAACCTTGATTGTTTTGAACCTTCGAATTAGAACCTTGCCACAGAATTGCTTTTGTGATAATTCCTGCAATATCATTATCAAAAATTATGTTAAAATCATCATCGCTCGAGTTTTCAGCGATTCCATATCGAGGCTTATTATCCGCATCCGAGTGTATTTTATTATTTCTGATTATATTATGAGTTGATGTAGATGTTAAGAATATTGCGCTATATGTATTATTTGTTCTATTTCCTATGTTCGTTAGAAGATTCCCTTCTATTAAGCAATGATCCGCACCGTCAAGGTAAATGCCATGTCCAGGTGCGTCATGAATTATGTTGCCTTTGATCACCGTATATGACCCGCTTGATGTAACTTTGATGGCGTTAAAAACAGCGTAAGTTGCAGTGGCGGGATTTGTTATAATATTCCCTTCTACAATAGTTCTCGACTTATTTACAAATATCCCCTCGTAATAGCTATTTGTAATTCTATTATTCGCTATTACAACTGAGCTCCCGTATCCCTTTATTCCTACATTCTTTATATCTCTAAGATAATTTCCAACTATGATTCCATCTACGTCAGGACCCGATATACCGGGCCACTCCTTTGCTCCGTTGCTAACTTTATATAAGTAATTGTTTGCTATAATTTTTCCGTGCCGTATTCCTCCCGCATTGCAATTGACGATGTAATTTCCTATGACCACAAACTGATGATAGTTCTCATAGGGTGTCGGACCGCTATGAACATGAATAGCCGCCCAACCTCCCCTCGTTGATTCTATAAAGTTGTTGATAATAAATACAGGGCCTTTGGGTCTATATCCATAGATGCTATCGCTGCCTGTATTGTATATGTAATTATGAGAAATCAAAATATATTCCGTTTGTTCTCCTGCAATTTCTATCCCGAATCGCCTATCGTGATCCTCGGGTATCTCTGTTTCCGTCTCTTGGCTCGATCCATCCAGATATAAATCACTAATAATTATTCGCTTACTGGCTTTTGAGGCATCTGTCCTATCGCCTATTTTGATAATAATAGTATCAGAGCCGACAGCTACTAATTTTGTATTCCATTCTTCTCCCGCAAGAACCACATCACTTACTCCTTGAATGAGTATGGGATTATTAATATTATAAGATCCCGCTCGCAACAAACCCTTCCCGCCATTAGTAGGTAGACTATTAATTGCCTGTTGGATCACACTCGCATCATCTATTCCAGCTTCTCCTGATGCTATCTTCCGAGCTTTCCAATCTTCAGCTCTCACTTCATCTCCTTCCTTATAAACCATCGCAGAATAAGGTGGAACTGGCTTTTCTTCGCCCAGACCCCGTGCTCTCAAAGTGGGAAAGAAATACCCAGCAAAACCACTAGCGGCTCCAGCTCCCGAGGTTATTTTCCTGACTTCATGAGGGTAGAGTGAAGGCATTATTCACAATCCTCCTTTCGCTCCCTCCAT
>CAZJBU010000128.1:0-1977 GCA_964544525.1 uncultured archaeon | reverse complement strand
CTCTAAAGACATTCTTTATTTCTATAGGATGAAGCAATATATTCACTCCTTTTGTATCAACTTCATCAATTTTCTCAAAATTTTCAAATATCTCCTGCAAATCTTTTGCGAATTCTTTTATTTCCTCCTCACTTAATTTAATTCTTGCTAATTCAGAGACTTTTTTTATTTCCTCCTCACTTATCATAAAATATAAATTTTTAATATTATTTAATGGGAAGCATAAAGAGTGCGTATGAGAAAATGAGGCTTATTGCTTTAAAGAGAAAACCTGCTCCTAGATGGTGTGACATTAAAAAATTTGGTCTAAAAAGAGCAAGAACAAGAAGAATAAGAATTGTTAGAAAATTCTGGAGAAGAGGGAGATTTAAAATATGAAAAAGTTCAATAAAAGGCAGTTTCATAAATTCATAATAGAGCATAATATAGTTGGATTTTTTAAACAACCTATAAAACTAAAATCTGGAAGACTATCGAATTGGTATGTAAATTGGAGGAATGTTTCGGAAGATGTTTATTTAATTGATGAATTGTCAGATTATGTTCTTGCTTTTGCTTATGATTTGGGCTTATATCCTGATTGTTTCTATGGTGTGCCAGAAGGAGCAACAAAATTAGGGATTATTACACAATATAAATTTGATCCAGATGGGGTTATTCTTACAGAAATGGAGGGAAAGTTTAGTGCTGTATCTATATCTTGGATCAATAAAATTTCTGAAAATATATTGAAGGAAATAGACGATATGGATATTGATTGTGTATACGGAGATCCTAATAGTATATGTAGGGAAATAGGTATTATAACTCAATACAACTTAGCTAAACAATCTGAGAGATATGGTAAGGGCATTCATTGTTTACCTATGGGAAGAAAGAAACCGAAGTCACATGGAGATCCAAAAGACAGATATTTTGTAGGCAAACCTTCTGGAAGAACTCTTGTACTTTTAGAGAACAAAGAAAGAGAGGAGCAGATATTGAAACCTATCGATATATTGGATGATGTAGAAGTATGTGAGGTTATATATATAGAAGAGCAGCCTGTATATGCAAAGTTACCAGAAGAAGTTGTAGTTTTAGAGGATGTAACAACAACAGGAAGTTCTTTACTAAGCACAATAGATGTTCTACTAAAGAAAGACATTTCGGTAATAGCTTCTATTGGATTAACAAATAGAAATGAGTTAAGAGATGATGGAAAAAGTGTTAAAGAGGCTATAGAAGAGAGAGAAGTGCCCTATTATGCAATGAGTAATGCGTTAGAGTTATTACCAGAAATTTATCAAAGACAAAAGCCGGGTGAAGAAATTGCAAAACTTGTTGAAGATTATTTTAAAAAATATGGAGTAAAAGATATAAAGCTGATTAGAACATGAAAAGGATAATCAAGCAGGACAGGAGTATAATACCTGCATGTGATGTCCCTTTGGAAACTTATGAGAGAATTATAAAAGAAACTGCTGATGTTGATAAGGTGGGAGGATATAAAGTTGGATTTTATTTAGCTTTGGAATATGGATTGCCAGAAATAGTTAAGATAGCTAGAGAATATACAGATAAACCTATAATTTATGATCATCAAAAAGCAGGGACTGATATTCCTGATTTAGGAAGAAAATTTGTTGAAATATGCAAAGGGGCGGAAGTAGATGCTATCATAATTTTCCCGCAATCAGGACCAGAAACAGAGAAAGCTTGGATCAATGCGGCGAAGGAAGAGGATTTGGGAATTATTGTTGGGGGCTTAATGACTCATCCAAAATATACAGATGAGGAAGGAGGATGGATCAGAAAAGACAAAATTTTAGAAATTTATCTCCTTGCTGCAGATTTAGGGGTAACTAATTTTGTAGTTCCTGGAAATAGACCGGAAGATATAAAAAGAATAAAAGAAGCTTTGGAAAGTAAAGGAATTACCCCAACATTCTATGCTCCTGGATTTGTTGCTCAAGGTGGAGAAATAACAGAAGCTGC
>CAZJBU010000127.1:0-1987 GCA_964544525.1 uncultured archaeon | reverse complement strand
ATATTATATTATGCTTGGCAGTTGTGGTACTAGAGAGTCTCTTTCTAAAGAAATGGAAAGTTTCAATCTAGAAGGTAAAAAAGTATTGATGATAATTGCACCAGAAAATTTTAGAGATGAAGAGTACTTTCAACCAAAAGAAATATTCTTAAAAGCAGGAGCAGAAGTAACTACCGCTTCTCTAAAAACAGGTAAGATAAAAGGGATGCTTGGTGGAATAGCCGAGGCAGAGATAACCTTGGATGATGTAAGTATAGCGTACTATGATGCTATTGTTTTTTGTGGAGGGTCAGGAGCAGTTGTTTATTTTGATAATGAGAAGGCATTGAACATTGCAAGAGAGGCATTTGAAAAAGGTAAAGTAATAGGAGCAATTTGTATAGCCCCAGCTATATTAGCAAATGCAGGTATTCTAAAGGGAAAAAATGCTACTGTTTGGAAGAGCGAACAAACTCTTAAAATTTTTGAAAGCCAGGGCGTTAATTATACAGGAAAGGATGTTGAGGTAGATGGAAATATTATAACAGCAAGTGGTCCTCATGCAGCTAAAGAATTTGCATACGAAATTGCCAAACATTTAGAATAATTTTTGTTTTTTAATAATTATGATTACAGGCACTGCTGACTTACCTTTACATTATGGAAAATGCCCTCCATGGCTATTTAAAAAAATGAAATTATTGGCAAGAGAAATTTCAAGAGCCATTATAATGGAGCATGGAAAAAAAGAATTTTTAGAAAGGATAAGCGATCCTTATTTCTTCCAATCATTTGGTTGCGTTTTAGGTTTTGATTGGCATTCTTCTGGTTTAACCACTACAGTATGTGGGGCATTAAAGGAAGCTGGTTTACAAGAGTATGGGATTGCTGTTTTGGGAGGTAAAGGGAAAACTTCTAGAAAAGTGCCTGACGAGTTAGACAATATAGCTGAAAAATTTGGATTTTCATATTCAAAAACAGAAGAACTTAAAAAGATAAGCAAACTTGTTGCTAAAGTAGATTCCTCTTGCTTGCAGGATGGTTTCGATTTATATCATCATACTTTCGTAGTAGATGACAAGGGTAATTGGGCTGTTATCCAGCAAGGCATGAATGAGAAAATTCAATATGCAAGAAGATATCATTGGATGAACTCTTTTTCTTTTAACGAACCTCATAAAGCGATATGTTGCGATAAAAAGGTAAAGCCTCTTAATTTGGTAGATAAAGATG
The DNA here is from genome assembly GCA_964544525.1 of uncultured archaeon. Classification (GTDB taxonomy): domain Archaea; phylum Aenigmatarchaeota; class Aenigmatarchaeia; order QMZS01; family QMZS01; genus CAZCGS01. The sequence continues at coordinate 775 of CAZJBU010000127.1, read as the reverse complement.
TTGAGGAAACAAGAAAAACTATTGTAGAAATTGTAAGGGATAAACCTACTTTGCTGGCTAGATATGTTAAAGGTTCTTTATTCATGCCAAGAGACCATTATATTTCAAAGCAAGATTATAAAAGGATTGAAGAAGCAAGCAAAAAGCAACCAGAAAATTTTGAAGAATTATTGTTGTCTCCATTAGGGAAAAAAAGTTTGAGAGCACTTGCCTTAATTTCTAATTTGATATACGGTACAAAACTGTCCTGGAAAGATCCTGTAAAATATTCCTTTGCACATGGTGGAAAAGATAAAGTACCTTATCCTATAGATAAAAGAACTTATGATAAGTCTATAAAAACACTTAAAGAAGCATTAGAAATGGCAGAATTAGGAAAAAAGGAGAAATTGAATGCATTAAAAAGGCTGGCAAATCTATTTTAATTATGAAAGGTATTTATTTCTCGTTAGATGCTTTATTAGCGCTATCTATTTTCTTGATAGGCGCTTCAGCCCTTTACTTTTATGGTTATGCTCAACCGAACACAAAGATAATTACACAAATAAACTTAGCTCAGGATATATTAAATGTATTGAGTAGTGCAAGCATGAAAGATTTTGAAAATAATCCTTGTTTTTCCAATTTGAGTGAAGAATTGAAAAGAAAGATAAATTACAACAATTCAGTTTTGGAACAGCTTTTGGTGTTCTGGAATGCTAATTATAGCAAGGAAACATCTAACATAACCAATTGTCTTCTTAAGAATTTGTTGCCCAATAACATAGGATATGAG
>CAZJBU010000126.1:0-2031 GCA_964544525.1 uncultured archaeon | reverse complement strand
CGACTGTGCCATCTTCTCCGCTACGAGCCGACGGGCTTCTTCTTCCTTTTCGAGCGGACCCCAAAGACGAGTGTCTAAGTCATCAAACTGCCGTAAGAATGCAACCCGCTTGCCCCAGTCCTTGAGCTCGGAAACCCGAACTTTGTAAAATTCCTCAAATACTCTCCTCTGCTCTTCGTCCTCTTCTATTCTGCAGCACGCATCGCAGAATACTCTCTCCCTATCTTTCTCCTTGAATGGCTTCCCACAGTTGCAACAACGATAATATGTCACCACCGCCCTCTTCATTTTCTCCTCACCCTCTCTTCACATACTCGCCTGTTTCATCCCTATACAGAATGAGGTTGCCTTCCTCTATCATCTCCTCTATCCTGCCTCTCACTTCCGCCTCTGCGAACCCTCGCTCTGAAATGAGCTTCACTAATAAGTCAATCAACGCCCCTCTCCTGTCTTCCGCCTCTATGTCCAAGACATGCGAATATATCAACTCGTCCAGCTCCGGCATCCGCTCCACACGCTCAAATTCCCCTAACGCAAACCGCTTGTCATAGAATTTCAGCTTTTCTTCAAGATGCTCATCTTCAATATACGCCCCGTCCCTCCTCCTCTTAACCGTTATGTTCAAATGGTCTAAAAGCACCCGCAGCTTTCGTGGTGAAATCTCTGCGACTTCTTCGTTGTTCACAAGCCTCTCATGTAATAAAGACATCTTGATCGTCGGACGAGCTGCAGCACCAAGCGAGAGCTGTGCGGATTGCTCCTCCTTGAAAAGCCCGATTAACTCTTGAATAATTATTGCGTCCAGCGTCTTCTGCGCCGTCTCCCGCTGATGCTCCCTATCATATTCTACAAGCTCCCTAAACTTCTCAACAGGCACCCCGCATAAATAGAACATCGTCAGCAGCGGTAAGTATCGCTCATACTCACGACCCCATATCTTCTCCTTCTCTAGCCACGCATCAGCAAGCGTCATACATTCCTCTATACGCTCCCGTGGTGTGAAAAAACGCAAATAGCACAACTGCTCCTTCAAAAACTGCGCCTTTTCGTAGTCTACGAACTTCGAAACTCTCCGCACCGCTTCCTCCATCTTTATCTGAAAGCAACGATTCGCTATGTCCTCACGAACTGTGAATTGTGTGCCTATCGCCATCGCCGTGAACGGATCAAATGTCAGCACATCATAATCCTTCGAGGGAGTTATCACAGAACGCCATATGATCTCGCCCCTCTTCTGCCCTCCTTTTATAACCGCATCTATCTCCACCTTCTCCTCCGCCCTCAAATCCTGATACTCCGAGATGAATGGCGTGATCTTCTTCTTGTCTATTGAGCGGAAAAGCGCCGCTTGGGTCAGCGAGACACCCAACTCCCCCCTGTAAGAAATGCTCTTCAGCGTCTCTAACGCCCTTGTCTTCCCCGTCTTCGTTACCCCTACAAAAAGAAGATGTGTGGTCGCCCTGAAATATGGCAGAAACCATGTATGAAAGGCCCACGCAGCACACAAGTCATATAGCGCTGAAAATCGAAAGTCCACATTCTCTTTTATGAAGCCCCGAACATCCTGATAAAGCTCGTCCGGCTCACACTCTATAAGCCTCCGAGGCGGGTCCCATGTTATGTCCGTGACAAATTCCTCCAAAACCTCTAAACCCTTACGACCGCAATTCTCACACTCCATCGCCGCCAACGAACGCTTCAGTTTCGCCCCCACCCGCACTCGCACCTCCTGCTGATGATGACAATATCTGCACTCTGCTAACGGATACCTCATCGTCCCGTCGGGAAGGAGCAGTGCCACATTCCCCTCTTCGTCTATCGTTTCCTCCGCCCTCATCTCCCACTTCTCTGCTCTCATATCATTATGTTACTATCGTTAGTATTTAAACCTTTCTTAAGGAACGCTTCTCCTCCTTTCTCCACGCTGTGACGGTGTTACGGTCGTGAGCATGTATGGAAGTCAGGGGGTATGACGATCTAAGTCGTGAGCGTTCGTAGTCTAGCCAGCTATTAATTTTAAACTTAATCTTA
>CAZJBU010000125.1:0-2082 GCA_964544525.1 uncultured archaeon | reverse complement strand
GCCATAAAATTGAGGTTTGCAAAGAGCATTTGTCTTTGGGTTCCTTCTCCACAATCAAAAAGAAGGTTATATTCTTTTTCTCCTATGTATTTTAGATGGATTGCTGAATGGTTCCTTTCTTTAGTAGGTATGGTAGTTCCTGTACCTAAGAAAGTTATTTCTACTCTTGTCATAATAATAAAAAAATTAAAATTATTCTTCCTCTATTGAGATACATTGTACAGGGCAAGCTTCCATTGCTTCTTTGTTACAGCCTATTTCTTCTACCTTTGTATTTTTAGGCTTTGCTTTTCCATCTTCTCCAATTTCCCAATTATCGCTGCAAATTGCAACGCAGGCTCCGCAACCTATACATTTCTCACGGTCATGCTTTATTATGTATGCCATAATATTCTGTTAATTTTTATTTTTAAATACAACTAAAAGGGTTTACAGTGTAAACTAGAAAAATAATGAAAGAAAAAAATTAAGCGATTATAATATTATCCTCCTTGAATCCTTCCTCCGCCAGTAATTTCTTTATTTTATTTCTGTGGTCGCCTTGCAATAAAATTTTTCCATTCTTAAAGCTACCTCCACATGCTAAAGCATGTTTTAGCTTCTTAGTCAAAGATTTTAAATCAACTTGGCTCTCATCTATTCCAGATATTACAGTAATCTTTTTCCTATATCTGCCTTCCTCTAAATATACAGTTATTTTCTGCTCCTTTATCGCTGCTAGTTGGCAAGTGCAAATTTCCTTCGGCAATCCACAAACAGGACAAATTTCTCCCATTATTCTCTACCAAAAATAGTATATATTCTAGCAATTGTTCTCCTTAACTCTCTAATTCTACCTGGATTTTTAACCGCTCCACCTATCCTCGCCTGAGCTTTTTCCTTCATTAATTCCAATTTTATTTCTCTCAGTCTCTTCATTGCTTCCTCTTTGGAAAGATTCCTTATTTCCTTTGCCCTCAAAACCGCCATAATAAAATTATCAAAAATATTTATTTTTTAGACCTCCTCTTCCTTCCTGCTTTACTCTTTTTTTCTGTTTGAAGGTTGGCTGATGTTTCTAAATACTTTCCCAACAAAGTAACAAATTTTTTGACATATGCCCTAGTTAGCTCTACATCCCTCTCAGGTATCTTATCCACATCCTCTGTTTCTGATATCTTTTTCATTTCTATAACTTTTTTAAATGTATCTAAATAACTTGGCGGAAGAATATTTTTATCTATCAACTCTTCCTTAATTACTTTTGGTAAATCTTTCGGGTCTGGAGGTAACTTCCCTATATTCTTAAGAGCTATAATTGTAGATTTTAGCAAAACCTCGTAGTTCCTATTTATAATATCTTTTTTCTTCTTAACTCTCATAGATTTCAAAATTTTATCCATTTGCTCGAAATATTCTTCTGCCTTTTTTATCCATTCGTCCACCTCTGCTCCAGTTATTTCCTTGATTTCTCCATGCTCTACCTTCTTTCTAATTGCAATTACATCTTGTAACATCTTATAGTATTTCTCATCTAATAGTCCAACATCTACAAGATACTCCTTAACAGCGTTTGGAGCATTCTTTGGATCAGGAACAGGCTTACCTAAATACATTAAAACAGCCTGGGATGAATTAAGCATAGCGTAATAGCAATCTTCAATAACTTGATATAATTTAACTTTCTTCGCTCTGTTCAATTTTTGAGGAGCAGAAGCCATTAAAAGCTCAACCGCCTCCAAAGTTGCAGGCAATCTTCCTCTCTCTAATAATTTTCTCATAGGTATGAAAAAGCCCTCATCATACAACGCCCAACCATCCCTAAGTATAGTATGAAGCAAAGGATGGCCCACCCTTACCATATCCCAAAATTCTGTAATTGTCCAAGGCGGTTGCAAATGAAGTTTTTTGTTTATCTTCTTTGCAATTTCATTCATCTCGTCCCATAACCTATCTTTAAATCCCTCCGTAATTCTCATCTTCGTATCGTCTAAAAGGACAAGCACATCCAAATCACTATGCTCAGTAATGTCTCCCCTTAAGTACGAACCAAAAATGAACACAGTTTTAATCAATCCTTTATATTTCCTAAGAATTCTATCC
>CAZJBU010000124.1:0-2120 GCA_964544525.1 uncultured archaeon | reverse complement strand
TAACAGAACATTTACCATACAGTTATAGCCTATCCCATAGAATAGCGGATAGTCTTCAACTATGATTATCCTACTTATTTTCTTAGAATCTTTAACTCTTTCAGCTTCTCCCATACTCCGGTCCCCCCGCTCATTAACATTATATCTGGATAACTTGATGGAGCAAGAACATATTTTAAAGCTTCAAGAATCTCACTTCTCCCAGCTCTCCTATGGCTGATCATCAGCTCCATTAAAGTGTCAGTGAAGTCAAGATAGAATTTAATGTTAAAGGCTTTTCCAATTGCTCTAAGATAGCTTATACTGAGAATATTACTGTATTCCAAGTCAGTTATCATAGGAAGCTTACGTTTATCAACCAATATTCTGGCCAGCTTCTCCCCTATTTCCTCTCTACTGCTCACATGACTCCCCCCGCTACAGCTACAAATATGCAGTGAAGCACCCAGCCAAGAAATGCTCCAGCCACCAGCCATAGAATAGCCTCAGATTTCTTAGGCTTATATGGAATAGCTCTTGTCAAAGCTCTCAGCAGATTTGTTTCAGCCATCATGTTTAACAGCTCACTACTATATTGAGGCTTAACAGTTTCATCACTTTTCAAAACACATGTAGCTCCATGAGGATTAAGACTAAACCATAGTTTAGCAACTGGCCTATTTCCCATAGTCAACAGATAATCACTATCCTTAGCCTTTTGCCAGTAGCGGTTACCATACTGCAATACACTCTCATACTCCTTAACCTTTAAAAGCTTGATCTCCCTACCATCTATGCACAGTAAAGCCTTCTTTGGAATAGTTTTTCTCCTATAAACTGCATAGGCCAGTATATAGCCAGTGGCCAGACACATGAAATACTCAATCATTTCCAGCCCTCTTCTCCAGCATTCTCCTATACTCAGCTCTAATCAAGTCCCGTATCAGCTGGCTTCTCCAAGTCTTTTTCCAGTAAACCAGTTTCTGAAGCATTTCATAGGTTTCCAAGTCAAGACTAATTGAAACTACAAGTGTAGCCCTCATTATTTATCAATTAAATAATATCCTATATTAAGTATATAAGGTTTAACTATCCTCTAATGGCTTGAATCAAAGCTTTAATGGAGCTCCATATCCATTCAATTAAAGCCCAGAATTGAGCAAGTATCTTTTCAGCCCATTCAGTTGAGCCACTTGTATCCCCGATTTCCTCAATCACTCCAAAAAGCTGGGCTATAAAGTAAAGTGGTATCAATAGAGAGATTAATGGAAGCAACTGTAGAACAGCTTGAAGAAGGCCACCGCCTACATCAATTAAGCCAAGAACAATTTTACCCACTGTTGAATGGCTAAACCAGTTATACCACCAATCTTGATAATTCCATACGTTAGCCTTAAAAATTGTCAGCTTAGGATCTTTTCTAAAGCCCACCACTGTATCTGATTTACCATCATAGATATACCATAATAGGATAACGAATCCATTTTTGAAAACCATGAGGTTTTCATAGCTCCAAGTTTTTTCACAGCTGTGTTGAATCCAGTTTGAGCCACTCCAAGTATAATAATTGTATATGGTTACATTAGCTTTCCAAGTGAACTTGGTTACCCAGCCATAGCCATTCAGCCATACAGCTTTCTCAGTGAAATTATAGAAGGTTACTCTAAAGTCAACTTTCCATTTATCATCTACAGTAGTATGGCCGGTGTCAAAGATGTCTCCCCCTACACTTAATGGAAATGTATCCCATAAATCTCCTATTCTACTATTGTTTCCTATTCCAGACATGAAGAATAGATGGCCACTTGAATTAGTGTATCCAGTTAAAGTTACCCAGTAAACGTTATATGCCCAGTTTTCATCTTTACAGCCAGACAATATGAAGAAAAACTTGGTGTAGCCCACTGACTCCATATAGCACTGGAATCTAAGGCTCCAGATATCAGTTATTGGATTACTCCAGCTTTCATGAATCCACATGGTTTCCTTTTCTTCTGGCTTCAAGTAGATAAACTTGAAGTCTTCACTTAATGAGCCGAATCTAACTACCCACCATAGATTCTTGTTAATTCCATTATAGGCCCAGCCAACTGGAGCCACTGGCTGAAGCAACAGTATCAGTAATGGAAACAGTATAAGCT
>CAZJBU010000123.1:677-2125 GCA_964544525.1 uncultured archaeon | reverse complement strand
GATTTAATACCTCTAAACAAAGTCTTACCTGAAATTATAGAAGCTTTGAGAATGGAACTTAAGAATTATGGATTTGCTGTAAGAAGTTATAACAAAATTCCTTTACCAAAATCTAGCTTTAATGTGTTTAGAAAGCAATATAATAGTGAAAACATTCTTAACTTCTTATCACAATTTCAAGGTAAGATTCTAGGAGTAACAAACGAAGATTTATATAATGATAAGCTAAGTTTTGTATTTGGAGATTTCGATTTGAATGGGAATGTTGTTGTTAGTTACTATAGGCTAAGGCCAGAATATTACCAGCAAAGCCCAAGCTTGGAGAAAACTATTGAAAGGCTAATCAAAGTATGCCTTTATTTTCTTGGTAGAAGTATGGGCTTAGATAAATGCAAAAATAGGCAATGTATAATGTATAACTCTGAGAGTGTCATAGAAATAGATCAAAAAACAACTAGTTTATGCAATGAATGTAAGATAAATGCAAGCGTAAAAGGAATTAAAGTTTGGTAAATTTGTTTGTTCAAAAAATTTCCAATATCTCATCAACCTTTCTTATCACAGTCTTCGGATATTTTCTCAGATAACTTGCAAGTTTTTCCTTATCCACCTTTTTCTTAAACCTTCTTGCAAGTTTTTTCTCGATCTTTTTTCCAAAATAAATTAGGTCTATCAAAGTTTTTTCTACATCGCTTACAGGCACAAGAAAATTTCCATATTTCATCCAATCCCAACCGAAAAAGTATTTAGGCAAAATTCTTCTTATCAAAACATTGTGCCCGAAAACTTTTCTTCCTCCTTGCCTAACCTTCATAGGTGTTATTATTACTGGAATTGTCTCCTGCTCCCACAGATTATGAAAGCTTAGGGCATCTTCTAAACCAAGATAACTTGGTTTGATGCACAGCACGAGCAGAGTAGGATCTGCTTGAATAGAATAATAACCTCTTGTTACTCTGAATACTTCCCCTTTTCTAACCAGGTGATTAAGTAAAAGGTATGCATAGCTTTTACTCCCAACTATCCTCGAGATGGAGCCTATACTTGCTACCGGCGTCCTTTTTAAGTATTCTCTAACTTTATCTATTACTTTCATTTTAACCACCTCTCTATATATTCAACCATTTCCTCTGAGCTTGGTGTTATACCGTAAAGAATCAAAGTTTTAAGTTCTTCTTCATCCAAAGGCTTCTTAAATTGATTTATTAATACCTCGAGCTCCTTTTTTATCTTTTCCTTTTTCTCAACAAATCTTAACAAAAAGAATATATCGTAGAGGTCTCTTATTTTTCTCCTTTTCAAATAGGCTTTAATTTTTTCTTTTATTAGAACTTCAGGTAGCAGAGTATAAACAGTTATCAGGGTTCCCTCAATTGTTTCATATTCCTTTGGAATTCCCTGCACCTTTTTAAAAATGCCTTCCAATCTCACCTCAATATCATTAAACT
>CAZJBU010000123.1:0-667 GCA_964544525.1 uncultured archaeon | reverse complement strand
AATTTTGAACCCTGTCTTTTGAAGATTCTCAAATAGCAAATTTAATTTTGCTATTTTCCTTTCTATGTAAACATCAATATCCTCGGAAAATCTGTTTCCGTTATAGCAACGCCATATCGCTGCTCCTCCGTGAATTACAGCTTTAGAAAAAATCTCATACAGTTTCTCCACAATAATATCTTGAAGGAAAGCAATTTCCTTATGTCTCTTTCTTTTTATTCTTAAACCCAAAGGTATCCTCCCACCTTTCATAATAGAATTAACCGAACTTATATAAAATTATAAGTTTGGTTTAGTATAATTTCCAGCCTTTTCAAAAATTTTTTAAAAAATCAAAACATTTTAACTTTATGGAAAAAAGAAAAAACACAGAGAAAAAAGTTTACAAAGGAGAAGTATTGCAAAACAGAGTTTTTATTTGGGACGAAAAGGAAGCTAAGGAAGTATATGAAAATGGCTTCTTTGGCAAAATTATAGACAACCACCTAGAATTATCTTTAGAAGAGGCTATGCTATTGCTAAAGAGAAATAGACTAAAAATTTTCAAAGATGGAAAAGAATTATCGGAAAAAGAGTTTTATGAATATGCTTGCAAGATAGATCACGAATTTCCACAAAAATGGATTGTTTATAAAGATTTGAGGGACAGAGGCTTATTAGTAAGGAC
>CAZJBU010000122.1:0-2146 GCA_964544525.1 uncultured archaeon | reverse complement strand
ATATTAACAAAGTAGGATATCAAAACTCCTAAAAATGCCAAAATAATTGCATATACTAAAGCTACTTTTTCTTTTATTTTACCAGAGGGAATTGGTCTATCCGGCCTATTTATTCTATCAATCTCTCTATCAAAGTAATCATTTATAACATTTCCAAATGAGCAGATAAAAAAGACCGCAATTAAAGAATATACAAAAATCCAAAAGTTAGAGATTAAATTTACCTTCAGAATCAAAGTTCCGACTATAAATGCTAAAATAGCTAGAAAACAAACGTTTGGCCTTAATATACTAAGATACTCCATCATAATTTAATTTTTACATAAATGCTTTTGCATCTTCTTTTATTTTTTTATTTATACTCGCAAATTCTACAGCTTCTTCCTCTATGCTCTTATGTTTTTCTACCATTTTAACCTGTTTATCCCTAATCTTTACCAACAAAGGATAAGAAGTTGCTTCTCCCACTATTATAGCCTCTCCTACTTGCAGAGAAGGTAACATCTTTTTTAACTCTGAAGTTAAGCCTTCTGAACTTTTTGCAATATGGTCTATGTCATAAGGATTGACTATCCTCAAATAAATCTGAGTATTACATTGCGAAAGTGCTGTAGTAGATAAATTTACAGGCCTTTGAGAGATTAAACAAAGAGAGGAATTAAACTTCCTCCCTTCTCTGGCAATTTTTTTTATAATGTAGGAGGATATAGCATTTTCTTTGCTCGCTTTTTCAGGAGCAAAGTTGTGAGCCTCCTCTATAAATAATATGAAAGGAGGCACTTTCCTTTGCCTTCTAAGATCAAACAGTTCATTAGCAAAGTATGCTAAAATCATTTGTCTCTTGGTATTATCTATCAAATCCGAGAGATCTAATATAGTAAGTTTTCCTTGAATAGCTAAATTCTTAGGATTTGGATTATCATAATATCCAAATAATCTCATATTGTCAAGTTGCTCTAAATTTGCAAGCAATGCATCTTTGGTAGATGGCTTTATACTCTCATTAGTTTCAATTTCTTGCATAAGTTCTTTCATTCCAAAAACCTCTTGTTTTTTCTTTAGATCTAAAATAACCTTTTTTAATTCTCTCCTCTGAACAAAGGAAAGATTTGGTAAAAAAAGACTCAAATAATGAGAAGATAGTGAAGGCAACCCTATGCGAATATCTTTGCCATAATACACCAAAGTCTTATGAGAAAAGTTCTCATCATACATGAAAGAAGAATATTCCCCATGAACGTCTACAACAATCACCGAAACCTGACCTTGCTCCAATTCTCTTTTCAATAGCTCTTCTATTAAAACACAAGTCGTATGAGATTTACCCGCGCCCGTTATAGAAAGTATCGCCAAATGTTTTTGAAAAAGCCTACTTAAGTTTATTTTTACATCCACATCTAAACCTAAGAATTTACCCAAGTACAATCCTTTTTCATCAAGTTTGAAAAGTGTTTGCAAATCTTCCTTTTTTGCTAAGAATACTGAAGAACCTGGGGAAGCAGGACAAAATGTACGATAAAGCCTTCTATTATCATCAACAATACCTAAGCAGGTTGCATAAGCTATGGTGTATTCCCAAAGATCTGTAGGGAAATGTACATTTAAAGGCTCTTCATAAGAGTCTATAGCTTCTGCCTGCATGAAATATCTATTTGTCTTAACAATATCGTCAACTCTAGCAAGCAATCTTTTATTTTCTATAGAACAACTAACATAAGTTCCTTTAGGTATATTTACTCCTTTTTTCAAAACAAACCAAAACTCCTGAGTATTCGGTGTATTTTGAAATGAAATTACTGTTCCTAATTCTTCCATAAAATTATATATCAAAAGATTTTAAACCTCTATTTCTCCTCCATAAGATAAATTTCACAAAAATATTTATAATTTTAGGTATTTTGTTTTTCATAAAATACAAAATGCATACATTTTGTCTTTTTCCGAAAACAAAATTTTACTTTGAAAAATATTAGAAAAGCTAAGAATCAAACCGTAAATCTATGTTTAGATGGAGAATCTCCCTACCCTGACCAAACCACTTTTCCATTTACTCTAACAACAATTCTGCCAAAGGAAGGTGGGGTGGTGTCTATGGTTATAGGGATGGTTGTTTGGTTAGTATTTAGGGCTTTGTCATAGGAAATTG
>CAZJBU010000121.1:0-2193 GCA_964544525.1 uncultured archaeon | reverse complement strand
AGATAGAGGAGCATCTATACATAAAACCTCTTATGTATAGATGCTCCTCTATCTTATCCAAAAGAAGGGTATTTTAGAAAATGCGATATTGAGTTAATAAAAAGAAGTTTCAAATGCTTGTCTCCATTATTTCCAGGAGTTAAAATTCTTGTAGAGAGAGCAATAAACTTGATAAAAAAATTGGATAAAAAAATTGAAGTTATAGAGGTTTTTCCGAGAGCGACTGAAAAAATTTTGGGTTTGAAAAAGGAAAAAAGAGTTAACAAAGATAAGTATGACGCTTTATTATGTGCTATTACCGGAGAATGTTATTTAAAAGGAAATTTTGAAAAATTAGGAAGTGAAGAAGAAGGTTGTATAATAATACCAAAATAAAAAAAAAGTTTATACACTTATTTATACTCTGGTGTTGCTACTTCATGCGCTCCCCAGTCATGCTTTATTTCAAAGAAAGAAGGATATTCTGAATAGCCAATGGCACCATAACACTCTTCCCCTGGCTCTAGTCCTCCTTTGTTTTTACAATTTGTTCCTGTTGATGGACATCCTGTCAAACTATCGGATAATTGCGAGGAATTATAACTATTCGTATCTACAACATAAGTTATGTAAGGACCTAATGGTACTGTAATAGAATTGGTTAATGGAGCTTTTATTTGGAAACATAACTTGTTCGCGGAACTTACATATGTTGCGGTTACTATTTCCAAATCTTGAAGGGTTTTTTCCATTTCTCCCATATGTTTAGAGCCAGCTGCTTTTGCTTGTCTAGCCATTGCTGTAAACCAAGAATATGCAAATGCTATTAGACCTACTGCTATCATCACCATCAAAACACTTGCAATTACAGGGCTTACTCCTTTTCTTTTTTGCATTCTACTCATAATAGTTATGTAATTTAAAATATATATAAAGATTGTGCTAAAAATCATTTAGGCGTCTTAATTGCTTTAAAAGGGCAAACTTGAGCACATATGCCGCATCCTTTACAATAATTAAAATCTGTTTCTAGCCTTTTTCCATCTTTTACCTTTATGGCATTCTCAGGGCAATAAAGGGCACAGATAAGGCAATGTTTACATTTAGTTTTATTCCAAATAGGGTGATGTAATCTCCAAGTACCTGTTTTATTTTTTAGAGATGTTTGTATAGCTTGCAATATACATTTCATTTTTCCAATCATTAAATAATTTAGGTAGTTTATAAATTAATGGATAGAACATACACAAAAGAAATATTTAATAAAAAAGAAGAGTTTGTTTTGGTTAAAGGATGGGTAGAAAGAATAAGAGAATTAGGGAAAGTTGCTTTTGTAATTTTGAGAGATAGAACAGGAAAAGTGCAATGCGTCGCAAAGGAGAAGGAAGATATTATTAACAAAATAAAAGAATTGAATCGAGAAGATGTTGTAGAAATTTACGGTATTGTAAAGGAAAATGAAAAAGCACCTGGTGGAAAGGAAGTTGTTATAGAAGATATAAAAAAAATATCAAAGGCTTTTCCTTTACCTATTGAGATTGATGAACATATTAAAACAGATTTAAGTAAAAGGTTGGACTATAGGTTTTTGGACTTAAGAAGAGAGAAAATAAAAAATATTTTTCTCTTAAAATCAAGGGTATTAAAATATTTTAGAGATTTTTTGATAGAAAAAGGGTATATAGAGATAAATACTTCAAAAATTGTTGCTGAAGGTACTGAAGGAGGAGCTGAAATTTTTCCTGTATTGTATTATGATAAACAAGCTTTTTTGGCTCAGTCTCCGCAATTCTATAAACAAATGATGCAGGCAGCTGGTTTTGAAAAAGTGTTTGAGATAGGCTATGCATATAGAGCTGAGAAAAGTCATACTGTAAGGCATGTATCTGAAATATTAATGTTGGATGTAGAAGAAAGTTTTATTACATTTGAGAAGCATTTGGAGTTGCTAGAAGATATGATAAGATATGTCACAGAAAAAGTTTTAGAAAATGATATGGAATATGTAGAAAAGTTGAATGTTGAAATAGAAGTGCCAAAGAAACCTTTCCCAAAGTTGCATATAAAAGAGATTGTGAAAATATTGAGTTTGGAAAAAGCTGATGATTTAGGAACTGAAGGTGAGAAAAAATTGGGTGAATATATAAGAGAAAAAAAGAAGCATGATTTTGTGTTTGTTATAGGATATCCTTTCGAAGTAAGGCCTTTTTATAC
>CAZJBU010000120.1:0-2222 GCA_964544525.1 uncultured archaeon | reverse complement strand
ATTTGCTCCCAATCCTTTGATACTATTGAACTTCTAGAAGATCCAACAAAAACCGAATACTATCTACCTTCCTCAATATCTTGTAATCTTTCTTTGCCTAAAATCTTAGGCACAAAGCATATAGTTACTAAAGAGTCTCCTTTCAGACTTTTCTGCTCAAAATGGAACCTTACTGATAACCAAACAGAATGTGACTATTCTTTCCAAAGAAAAACTTGCAAAAGATGGTGTTGCTTAGAGTGGAGCATAACTGATGGACATAGCTATGATGTGCTTTTTAATGTAAGTAGTTGTGGAGATTATGAAAATCCTTTAACTGCAATCAATAATCATAAATATTGGCAAGATCATTTAATAGATGAATATATACCTTCCGGAAAAATATACTCCTCAGAAATGAAAGAAATAATTGAGAAAGAAGAATCTGAGTGGAACCCATTGATAGAATTATTTTGTGAAAGTTGTGATCCAGTTATACCAAAAGATCCGAAATCAACAAATAGAATACCTTGCCAAGCGGCCTGCTCAATGAGTCAAATATCTCTCTCAGAAAAACTTCGCCAATACATTCTTTCCCACTATAACCAAACCTTCCCAGCTTCAGAAAATCTTTCTTCCTATTCTCTACAAAGTTTGATCTATCTTAGTGAATCTTCAACAATCTTACCAACCTCTAGCACCTTCCCTTGCATAAAAGTTTATGTAATTGGAAATCAAACAAAAGGCTTTTGCTATACACCACCAAGGAACACTCAGGAGATTTTAGAAAATGTCGTAGCATCTGCAGGCTCTTTTTTATCTATGATAGCATCTATGCTAGGACCAGAGGCAGCGCCAGCTTGTCTTATAGGTTCTTCAATCCAATATGGAAGTTCTTGGCTTGCAAAAGAATTGGAAAAGAACTCAGTATGGCCTTATAACTTTATGCTACATTCATTTAAGGAGAAAATTTAAAGCAATGCCTTTATTTTTTCTTTTTCTTATCAATATTTGATCCTAATACTTTCCATGCAGTTGCTCCTGCAGCAGCAAGAGATATTAGTGCTTCTTCTATTCCAAATCCAGGAGTTTTTTCTACTTTAAGTTGCGGAGTGGATGTAGGCTCATGTTCAGGAGTAGGAATTGTAGGGATAGGACCACCAGAAGACGGCATTGTTGGAGTTGGTTCTGGTTTTTCTGACTTTTCTATTATCAAACTCTCTGGTGGTTTTTGAATGTCAAATGGAATTCCTCTAATCAAATCTTTTTCATATACACTACCTAAGTATGTAAATCCTTCTTCTTCCAATTTATCATAAAGCTTTGGATATTTTTTCTTTTTCTCTAGGGCAGGATATTCTACATGAACACCTTTCCATTTGTCATGATGTAAAATTATATATTCCCCATTTTCTCCTTGTATAAAAGTAGGAATTACTACTCCATACCAATTAGGTCCTGGACCATTTTCAACAGCAATAATTTCTGGTATTTCATCATCATCAGTATCTAAGAGCGCATATTTTGGAGAAAATCCTGCTGAATATGTGGCACTAATAGGATCATCTACAAATTCTAAATTTATTTTGTCTTTTTTAGGTCCATCAGGCCACCAACCATAAGCATGTTTCCAAACAGGAGCTATTTTTAATTTTAATATTTCTCTTTTTTCTTCATCAGAATCTGTTAACAATAACTTAACTTTTGGCTGATAGCCAATAGCATTCTTAGGAGGCCATTCATAGAATTTGGTTCTTGCTGTACTTATCATATAAAGAGGTAATGTCTCTTCGAATTCTTTTTTGGTAAGTACTTTATCTTTTGGTAGTTTCTTTCCCCACCATCTTAGATACCAATCATACCATCCTTTTTCATAAGCCTCCCAACATTCCTCGTTTGGAGGACCTAACGTCGATGCATCTAAATACATATAGTCAAAACTTCCCCTTTTTCCTCTATTGTACCATACCTCAGGATTATATCTTATATCTTTTGCTTCAGCAATCCCAATAAAATCATCATCATATAACTTTTCGAATAAAAAAAGACTTCCTAACCCAGCACTAATTCTTAAGAAATCTCTTCTTGAAATTTTATCTTTTAACAACTTTTTCATACTAAAAGTTTGATAAATTGGATTTAAATAGATTTTGATTGAAATTCGGAAATTGTCGAATATTTTAAGTAATTATCCTCATAAATTCCTCTATTATAATTTTCCATTTGATTCTATTTTTTAAAGG
>CAZJBU010000119.1:0-2243 GCA_964544525.1 uncultured archaeon | reverse complement strand
GTTCCACCCTCTGAAATGATCTGGGGCGGCATAGGAATAGGTAAATCCACGACGATAAAGCGCTTCGCCGAATGGTGGCTTGAGCACCTTAGGAATAAAGGCGTTGAGCTTAAGGGGATAGCGAGATATAAGGAGTCGGAAAATTATGGGATATCCGAGTACTTATCGTTGGCAGATATTAGATTAAGCCAGTATATGGCGGTAGACTTTCGAGGTATGCCGGACAAGGATTTAAAGAAGATACGTAAGGGGGAGAAGCCTACGCCGATAACCAGGTGGAACATCATGGAACTCGTGGCCGTCGAGGAAGACAGCTATGGGATCATGTTCTTCGACGAACTTAACCTTGGTACTGAAGAGGCGCAAAAGGCTGCTCTTGAAATAATCTTGGATAGGAGGGTTGGTGGAGTGAAGATCCCAGACACCTGGGTTATTGTCGCGGCTGGAAATACCACGTGGCATACCGGCGGGACATCCGAATTCCTCGTGATCCAGTTGATGGACAGGCTTGGCCACTACTATCTCCGGCCCCCAACCGCCGATGAGTGGATAAGATACAACATGCAATATGAGATCCCGCATCCGATAGTCACGGCCTTCGTCAAGGAGCATGCAGGCCGAGGAGTCATGTATGATGTGGATCCGAATGCACTTTATCTCAGAAAGTCGACTCCACGTTCTCTCAGCATGCTCGCGAAGAAGCTGAATATGACCGAATGGGCTGGAATCGAGCAGGGATCAAAAGAGTTTGAGAAAGTGCTGGTCTATGAAGCGCAGTCGACGATAGGAGCGCATTGGGCGGATATACTCAAAGACTTCTATAACGCGATCATGAAGGAGAGAATTGACCTCGACGCTATCTGGAACGATCCGCGTAGCGCGAGAATACCCGATCAGTTGGGTTCACTATGGTATATCACGACGGGCATGATAAGCCGGTTCAACGAGGCCTATGAAAAAAACCCGAAGGAGGCGATTAAGAGGATACTACTCTACGCGGATAGGTTGGCTGAACTTGGCAGCGGCCGATATGAGAAGGGCAAGTTCGTGATAAGGTCAACCGCTCATAGAGAGGTTGGGACGGTTGTGTTCCAGAACGTTACGCCGAAAATCCTTGGCGGCGAGGAGGGCACGCTGTTTGAAGGCCTGGCGAAGCTTGACAGCGAGACTCGAATGCTTATGGCTAAAGTCTGCAACAAATATGAATGGGCGTTGCCTCCAGACTACAAAGAAATCCTTAAAGAGGTTGAAAAAGAACGAGAAGAGATAATAACGTCCAAGAGAAGGCGTAGAAGGGTAACCGTCTAAGGGGTGAAAACCTTGAGCATAGAGACCAAGCGAAAATCCGCGCAGGCTTCTGAAGTAGAGCGGGAGAAAGCTGAGATACTTAAGCAGGCGTGGGACTATATCTCGGCGACGCGCAGCGCGCTTCTGAGGGAAGAGCCGTTCTTCGCATATCTCTCATTCAAAATGAAGTTTGCCCCAAGCTGGAGTATTCCAACCATGGCGGTAAACGATCGAGGGGAAATATTGTTCAATCCGAAATATGTCGTGGATCTGATCGAGAAGTCTAGGAAGGGAAACTTGGAGTTCCATGCGAGGTTTCCGGTGAGGAGAGATGGTGGAAACTTTTACGTCAAATCCTTCTTGGCGATCGCGATAGTGCATGAGATCCTGCATTTCACGCTCGGCCACGTCTCAAAATATAGGAATGAGATTTTTGAGAAAATCGTCGCTCGGACGAGAAAATCTGATAAGAAGCTGATGACGTTAAAGGAGCTTGTATTCAACGTTGGCTGCGATGCGGTGGTCAACTGGGTACTTCATGAGAACGGCTATCCAATCAATAAGTCTTGGGTTTGGATAGACTGGGCTAAGGGAAAAACCAGCGAAGAGGTGATCCAAGAACTTTCAAAAAGGGTGAAAATAACGGAGTGTAAAATACCTGAAGGATACCCTGTAATAGAGGCGCCTTGGGTATATAGCGATGAGTGGAAGGTGGCGAAGAGTTCTCGGAGGCCATCCACGGGCTATGGGCGAGAAGCCCCGATGAAAGCGGAGCCTGGAGAAGGGGAGGTGGAGGGAGGTAAGGCCGGGAAGAAGGATGTGGCTGGAAAGGGCAAGGGCGGCCCTTCCGAGGATGTTAAATCGTTCTTGGAGAAGCTGAAGAAGGAGGCAGGGGGACTGCCCTTCGATAAAATAGAAGCTTCCGAGGAAGGCGGCGAGTTTGAAATCGATGAAAG
>CAZJBU010000118.1:0-2272 GCA_964544525.1 uncultured archaeon | reverse complement strand
ACCATGAAGCTCGATTATGCTTAACGTTTTGGGGGATATGTGAAATTTGCCGTAAGCAAATTTGGGCGAGCGAAGCGACGGAGTGTTCCGCCCGCCAAAAATTTATTTCCAACCATACTCACTGTAAATTTTCCTTTGTAATATGTTTTCGATTACTTGTTTTATATAAGGAATAATATTATCTGGCAAATTATTTAAATCAAACCAATTCAAAATCATCACATTATGGGGTTCCATTATTTTCGGTTCCCCTCGGTATCTTTCTGTTGTAAAAAAGAAATTGATTCTCTCTTCATTCGGTTCTTTTCTGTGCATTACATGGATTAATCTTAAATCTTCTCTATTTATATCTACTCCAATTTCTTCTTTTACTTCTCTCCTGATTGCTTCTTTCCTATCAAAATTTTCTGCTTCTGATTATAACTCCTAAAACTATGGTTCTCATAACTTATATTAACTATTGAGCTGAAAATTTAAATCTATTTTAGTGCTTCTCGGAAAATTGATTTAACTTAATGAAAAGGATCTTCTCCCTCTTCCATGATTTTTAAATAAGGTCTTAATTTTTTCTCCATTATTTTGGCACATAATTTTATAGCATGTTTCTTTATTTTGCCCATCCTCCTTAAACTTGGACGCTCATCAATTAAAGTGTATACCCATCTAAAATCATGTTTAATACACTTTGCCAACAATTGCCAGTGCTCCGGAAGTAAATTTCTGGCTAAAAAGAATTTTTCTTTTTTAAGAGTACCTATGGGAACGAAAAATAAAGGAACAATCAACGACTTATACTCCTTTAAATCTTCTACGAGTTCGATTGTCCTTATAACATCGCTCGCCTCTTCCCCAGGCAAGCCAGAGATTAAAGTTGCGCAAGGTACCCAATGATGCTCTGCGAGTAATTTAAAGGCCTCCTTTACCAAAGAGGGCCATTCTTTAGCATCGAAGGGTTTCGCCTTTCCCTGCATGTATTTCTCTGCTAACCTCGGAGAACCTGTCTCTATTCCCACCTGCCCGGAAAAGAAGGGATAATCTTTGGAACCAATATTTAAAAGTTCTGATATTTCTTTTACCAAATTCGGCCTTGCTAAAGCAGAGGCGAATGCAAAGTGAGAAATTCCTACTTTTTGCGGAGCTTTCACAATTTTCAACACTTCTTTAAACAATTCAATAACCTTATCTTCCCTTGGTATTACGCCATCTGCTTTGTACCTTAAGACATCTTCAGCATGCAATAAGGCTCCTAAACCATAGGCTGCATTTATCCTAACTTCCTTCAGTATATCTTTCAACTCCCTGCACCTATAACTAAGCATTGTAGGGTTGCAGAATCTGCAACCTCTTCCGCAACCTCTAGCGATTTCAACCAAACCATTTATTGTCGGGTTCGCTATGTTTGGAATTTTCTCTAAAGGAACTACTTCTCCATAAATTATCCTTGGGATTTCTTCATTATTCGCAATTTTCTTAAAAATTTCTACAGCGGTAATTTCTCCTTCCCCTATGCATAAACAATCTATTCCATATTTAGTTAGCAGCCTTTCATCTTCCAATTGCCAAGCTCCTGGCCCACCAACAACAACCTTTATTTTGTACTTTCTCGCATAAGGTCTTATTTTTTCCAAAAGTTCTCTAAAGCACTTAGCCGAATAAGTTTCCTTTTCCACCAAACTGCTAAAGGTAGAGGAAGCAGGTCCTAAACCCAAAGGATCGTTTGTTGTTATACCTACAGCTATAGTTTTCTCATTTAAGAACTTTCTAATATCCTGTGGCCTTACTACCACTACTTCTTCTCTATTAAATCCTGCCTGCAGCAAAGCCGCTTCAATTTTTCTTACTCCGCAATTCGCAAATTTCGCTCTTCCGTTTTCTCTAGGTAAAGGAGGACAAAATATTTTTTCAAATATTAAATTTGGCAAAAAAGTTGGAGAGCAAGCTGCAAATCCTAAAAATTCACTGCCATTATAGTCCGATGCCAGAGTCTTATCCGTGGTCAAGATTATTCTCCTCATATTCTTCACCTTCTTTTATTTTTCAACCTTTCACTAATAACCAACACAGATGGTATAACAGTGATCGCCGCGATAAAGCAGAATAGCACACCTAAAGACATCATATTTCCCAAATCTCCGAGCAAAGTTAGTTTGCCTAAGGACATTGCCCTGAATCCTATTAAAGCTGCAAGGGTTGTTATGAGCATAGGGGTAAACACATTTGAAAGCGTTATTTCCATCGCCTTTTCTATTCCGTGCTTTTTTCTTTCCTGTCT
>CAZJBU010000117.1:0-2279 GCA_964544525.1 uncultured archaeon | reverse complement strand
GCGTTCATCCACCAAATCAAGAAACCACAATTAATATAACTCTTCCCTTTGGAAAAGGGTCTCAGAGTATAATTAGCTTAATATCTTGGTTAGGAAATTATGGATTTACAGTACATAAAAGAGATGAAAGCTTTTTTATATCTCAGATAGACCAATCCTATTATCAACTTACTCAGAAACATAAAGAGGAATTAGAACTTAAAATGAAGGAAGGTTTAGCAAGTATTGCAAGGGCTATTGCTGATTATGAGCTAGTTGCTCACGATAGGAGAAAATATGAAGAATTTGTTAGAGCAGCAGAAAAAGGAGATGAACATACTCTAAGATCTCTATTTATTGATGAAGTAGATATACATACAGACATTCCTAACCATCCTAAAGCTTTGCGAACCATAGTGCAGAGATGGCCAACAATAATTTCAGATTTTTTCGCTTTAGGAGAAAAGCTTAGCCCAAAAGAGGTTCCTGAGCCAAAAAAAATTAGAGATCTTTTAGGAATTTCTCTGGCTGAAGCAACTATTCTTGCAACAAAAGAAAGGCTTTATAGAACTTGGAAAGACACTTTTGTAAAAGAGGTAAAAGGTAGGTATAAAAGGCTGCTAGAATTAGAAAAAGCAAGATATAAATCAATAGCAGAGTATAGAGAGGCCTTGAAACCAATAATAAGAAGATTGAAAATGTACAAAGATATAGGCTCGGAAATATTAGGAGAAAAGTTAATATCTCCTGGCCAGGCTATTTCAAAGCAAGTAGTAGTCCTTTGGGCATGGCAAGATATGGAGGCTCACGAAATAAGAAAGAAAACAAAGGAGATGGAAGGCTTTCTTGTGAATCCGTTGGACGATTTTATAAAAAGGCAGGTTATCTTGTATGACAAGGAGGGAGGGCTAAAATTTTATTACCCTTGGATTGATGAAAAATGGGTAAAAGACAAATTTGGGGCTATATCAGGCAAATTATCTCCTGATAAACTTTATTATGAGTTTTTCAGGATAGTGATAGAAAGATACATTGTAAAGCTACCTACTGGAGCTCAAATGGAAGACATGACCTTTTCTGTTAAAGCATATTGTATGAGCCAAAACTCTTTAGTTGCGAAACTTTTGGAATTAGAGGCAGAGAAGGAAGAATTGGAAAAAAGTATAAACGAACTTCTAGGTATAGAGTTCCTTGAAGAAAAGAAATATAAAAACATTGACGAGATTTATGAAGAATTAGTAAAAAAATGGAAAGATGAGGAAAGCAAAGCCAAAGAAGTAAAGAATATTTTATTCAAAACAAAGGAATTTGCAAAAAAGGTAAAATATGGGATAGAAAAATTTTCGGATATGACTGGTTTTACCTTTTTGCTTGCTAAGTTCGGCCCTTATGATGCAGTTGCAAAAAATAGATTAACTCATCACTACTTTAAGGATATGGGCGCAGATTATGGCGATATAGTAAGCTTTATAAAGTCCTTAGGTAATGTTCCATAACCTATAGCATTCTTTCAATTTCTAAGAGTCTATTATATTTTGCTATTCTTTCCCCTCTTGCTGGTGCTCCTGCTTTTATCCAACCAAAGCAACATGAAAGATCAGCAATAAAGCTATCGCAAGTATCTCCGCTTCTATGAGAAACTATAACCTTAAACCCTTTTTCCAGCCCGAGCTTTCCCGCTTCGATACTTTCGCTCAAAGTGCCAACTTGATTCGGTTTTAAAATCATAGAGTTACAGGCTTTAAGCTTTATTGCCTTTCTTACCAGCTTTGGATTGGTACAGAGCAAATCATCCCCAACCACCATTAGTTTTTTTCCGAGCTTTTTTTCCATAATTTTCCAATTCTTCCAGTCATCCTCTGATAAACCATCCTCAATATAAACCAAAGGATACTCTTTTGAAAGCTCTTTGTAATATTCTATCAGTTCAAAGGCTTTAAACCTTTTTCCCTCAATCAAATATTCCTTTCCAACCAGCAAATTGGTAGAGGCTATATCAATTCCTAAGGAAATTTCCCTATCCATTCCAGCCCTTTCTGCAGCTTCTAGGATTAAGTCAAACCTTTCCTCTACGCTTTTGACTTTGGGAGCGAAGCCTCCTTCATCTCCGAGAAGAGCCCCTACATACCCAAACTTTTTTCTCAGCAATTTCTTCAATTCTAAATATATTTCCCTCCCGATTTCCAACCCCTCAGAGAATTTTTTTGTTTTGGGAATTATTAGATGCTCCTGCACTCCTTTCTCGCCTATATGCAAACCTCCGTTTATAACATTGAACAAAGGTCTTGGAAGGCTTATTT
>CAZJBU010000116.1:0-2306 GCA_964544525.1 uncultured archaeon | reverse complement strand
CCTATTTAATCTTACTTTTTACTTCTTCTGCTATAGAAGGATACAGTTTTCTAAAACAATTCCAGCATTTTCGTTCTGTTGAGGTAAGATGGTAAAAGCCAGGTTGATAGAGATAATAGGATCCTTTTCTAATTTCTCCACCACATTTATCACACTTATAATTTTTTCTCGCTTTCTTTATGAACATATCAGAACATATTCTTATCATCTATCCACCTTTTTACATCAATCCCCAGTAGTCTTCTTCTTCCTCCTCTTTATCCTTAAAACAATCTATAAACTTCCTTGACTTAGCTAAACATAAACCCAACACCACTACCAAAACCAACGAAGCAAAGAAACCTAACCCCCATTGAAATCCATATAAAAAATTACTCATTCCTCATCACCTCCTTCTCTCCAACCCAACACTCCCCCACTAAAAATATCCTCCTTTTCTGGCTTCCTTTGTTTTTCCGGCTTTTTCGGTAATTGCTTATACTCCCACCACTCTGAACCATCATACTCCGCCCTTTCCAACCAACTTCCATCCTTAAATACTATAACCAAGTCTGATGCAACCTCTTGAGCCCCATAACTATTATCATATTCCTCATCTGCCACTGCCATGAAATCTTCCCAGGTAAACCAACCAAAGCTCGGAGAGCCTATCCAATCTATATCCTGAATTTCCTTACCATACTTTTTCAAAACTTCCAAAGTCTCCTCTAACAAGTTCATACTCACCTCCTTCTAAACTATCATTTAGTCTTAACTTATCCAGCAATCTACTTTCTCTATCAATTGTGTTATTCTCCTCCTTTCTCCATACTTTTGATAATACCATTTCCCATTCTCTCTTATTATTGTTCTTTCTCTGATTCCATATCCATCACTACACCAAGTCCATTTATAAAAAAAACTCACTCTTTTTTCAGGCAAAAAGGTTATTCTTATATCCCATATAGTTCTTGTATCACGAGGAAAAATTGTCAAATTCACAATTAAATCTTTCTTTGAATTTAATATTTTCTCAAATCTGTTATAAAGAAACTCTCTATTTTTTTTCTTAAGCTCTTCCTCTTTTTTGCTTTCTTCAATTTCCTTTTCAAGTTTCTCTATTTCTTCCTGCGATAAATGTTCTCTATTTTCTTGTAGATATTTCTCTTTTTTTCTAACACAATGTGTTAAATCAGTTGTAGAGAAAAAATTTTCAGTTCTTACAGTAATGTTTTTATACGAGTTTACAAGTTCACATAACTTATTTAACTGTTGTTTATACTCCTCTAAATCTTTGACAGTTGTTATTGGTTTTGATGCTTTTATAAATTTGTTTACTTCCTCTGATATAATTTTGAATGCTTTTTGATCTTTTGTAAGAACATATTTCTTTTCAATAGTATCAGCACTCTCCATAGAATTTTTAAAAACTTCTAATAATGTTTTTTCTATCATTTTCTATCACCTCCTTTATATTATTCCCCTATAAAATCCTCCAATACTTCAAGCAGCGCAATTATTACAAAAGCAGGTAGAAGCAATATCCCCCATGCAATAGCTACAATCATACCAGGAATAAAAATAACTGCTCTCCAGACTTTACTTTTAACTTCGTCCATTAATTTAAAAGGTAAGAAATAAATCTTATCCATAAATTCTTCTAACATTAACCCTCCTTTCTCCTTGACAACTTCTCCTTTTTTTGTATTATGTTTTTGATGGAACATTTAAGAGATTTTCCGGAAAAACCTGTTGATAGAATAGAACGCCAATACCACATTATCATCCCCAAATATGATAATTCTTTCCATAAGTTAAAACCTGAGAAATTAGCTGAATATTTAGAAGAATTAAGTGAAAGATTTGGAGGTGCCACAATTATACCCTGTGCAGGAACATATAAAGGAGAAGATGGAAAATTATATATAGATGAGTCAGTTTTGATAATCTGCCAGAGAATTTTTAGCAAAGATACATCTATTGAAGAAGCTAAAAGAATAACAGAAGAGGATAAAGAATTTCTTATGGAATTTTCCCACAAGGTAGGAGTAGATTTAGGACAGGAATCTATATTTATAGCAATCCTACCTTCAAATGGAGAGCTTATTACAGGAGAGCAAAGATCTTCTGCAAAACCAGAATTTATTGGAGTAAACTGGCTCTCTAAATATCTATAAATATTTTTCCACTCTAAAAGGTGATTCATAATCCTCCCAAGCTTCCTTTTCTAAAACTTCTTTTAAATACTCCTTTAAAAGCCCTTTTTTCTCTAAAAATTCCCACATAAGATAAACAGGTTTTTTAAGTCCTCTATAAAAAATTAAATT
>CAZJBU010000115.1:0-2356 GCA_964544525.1 uncultured archaeon | reverse complement strand
TTGCTGAATGATCTAAAAAAATGGATTGAGGACAATATTTTGAAAGAATGATTCGAGGAATAGATACAAAGCTAAAAATATTGGAGGCAGTATGTTCCAGCGATATGCCTCTTTCTATTTATTCTTTATCGAAGAAATTAAATTTATCTCCTGGTGTTATTAGTCACCATATTGAGGAGCTGAAGTCTTTTGGAATTGTCTCTGTAAGGAAGGTTCTAAAAGGAAATTGCTCTAAAAAAGAAATTTTATTAAAGACGGTATTTGCTTGTAAGGAAGGTGTTTGCTTTCAAATATTACCTCATGGTATTCTAGTTTTTATATGTCCTTTTAAAGAGACTTGTTCTAGGAGAGAATATATTTATACATCTGAGGAGAGACCTTCTTACTGTAAATTGATGGATACTAAACTAGGAGAACTTGGTGAGATAGCAGAGTACATAAGAAAGTTAATGATGCCAGAATCTTCTAATTTCTGAAAGAAAAGCTTATATATGTCTATTTCTATAGCAATTATCGAAAAAGTAGGAGGTGATAGTCGTGGCGGTTACTGCGGAAACTATGAAAGCAAGGATTAAAGGAAAGAGGCTTCAAAGATTTGGTGCTATCATTGACTTTATCCAACATGGCTATAGGCCAGTGGTGGTAGGAGAACCTCGCTTCCCAACATTGAGGAAGAGAAGTGTTATTAGAAAGAGTGAAAAAGTTATTGATAGAAATGAAAAGATGGCAGAGGCAGCTGAGAAGTGTGAGGGTAAGTCATACTATGAGTTCTTGGCATGTGTAGCTAACGAACTCTCTGGCTAATTTTTTCTTTATTTTTATTTTAAGAGAAGTATAATCGGTAAAAATGGGTATAGTAGTATATCCCGAAAAAGCTAAGAGGAGTCCCTGCAAGTGTATTATTATTGAGCATACCGGAGAGCGAATGTGTTGGGTCCCAGGAATTATTGGTACTTTATCTGATGAACAAGAGGAAATTTTCTGTAACCCTAAGGGGAAAGAAGTGTGGGTTCTTTATGAGGTAGTCTATAAACCGAAAGTCCACGAGATTCTCCTTCGAAAGAAAATGAAGCGTATAAAAGAATTTCCACCTATACAAGGCAGATCGGATCTTAAAAGGTTCTTAGATAAGCTAAGAAAAGAGGAAGAGAATATATATAAGGAGTTCTTGCGCAAATAATTTAATGGATAAGGAAGAAACTTTACTTAGAGAATTTTGGGAGAGAAACATTTTCTATAGTTATGGAGTACCTTATGCGGAATTTAGAGATTTATGTATACAAGTAAAGAATCTTGCCAACAAGTGTAAGATTGAAATATCACTGATAGATGTAGCAAAATTAATTACACAGGCTCTTATAGCCCATGGTGACTGGGATCCTGATTATGTGTTAGATATATTGGAAGAATATTTTTCTTTTATTTATGAAGAAAAGAAAGCCCTTGAGGAATTTAAAGACTTATTTGAAAAGGGCGATTTGGATAAAGTAGAAACAAAACTGGAAGCTCTTGCTAAAGAAGTGCAACTTCTTTTGGCCAAAGCATCACGTCATGGTTTTTACCTAGGTATTGTCAGAGATCAGATATTGCAAATAAATAAAGAATTGACTCTTCTTAGAGAAGAACTTGCATATGTAAGAAACGCATTAAAAGAAGTTCAATGGGAGCAAGGATACAAACCCTATTGTCCCAGATGCGGTAGCGAAGATTATGAGATAGTCAAAACAATACGTTTCAAGAAATCAGTAGCTTATATTTTGAGATGTAAAAAATGTGGTTATGAATTCGCATATCAGGCAAAAAGATATATATAATTGCTTATATAAAAATATTATGATCTCTGATGAAATAAAGAAAAATTTTAAGCAGTTATGTTCATCAATTGAGGGAAGTTTAGAAGAAGCACCAGGTATTTTATCTTGTGAATCAAACGGTGTTTGTTTGAATCTTATAGATGAGACTGACGAATTAACTCTTGTTCGCGAGAAAAGCTCGGAAGTTAAGATAAAATATTTCAGGAATCCAAAAAATATTCGAATAGACTCGAAGGAAATTGTTGTAGAAGCAGAGAATGCCGATTTAATCATTAAAGGTAGGAAATTCTTTGTAAAAAATAAAGAGTGAAAAATGATTCGTTGCCCCAAATGTGGAGCTTTAAATAAGGATGTTCTCATGTATAAAGTAAAGTCTGTTATTTTCAGAAAAAAGGGATACAGGAGTTTTGTATGCCCCCTTTGTGGTTATAGAATACTACTCGAAGAAGCATCTGTGGAGAGAGATGAATTTCAAATATGGTAGATTTTCACAGGAATGTTCTTCTCATATAGAGGCATGAGCCTTTTTCGATACCTTTCAA
>CAZJBU010000114.1:0-2375 GCA_964544525.1 uncultured archaeon | reverse complement strand
ACTCTCTAAATCTGCCTGCAAGAAATTTGCTTTCTTTTCATTTTGTAAAATAGCAGAATAATTCTTAAGCATAAGTTAATTATAATTCTAAACTTTCTGAACTGCTTAAAGAATAAGCCTCATACCCTATGCTTTGTAATTCATCCGCAAATTCCTTTGTTTTTTCGCCATGAACACACACAACCTTCTTCGGGTTTATACTCCTAATCAATTCTAACAGACCTTTTCTGTCAGCATGAGCAGAAAAATCATATTTTTCTACTTCCATTTTTAGTTTAAACCTTTCTTCCTCGCTTTCAAAATAACCTGTTTTTAATAGTTTATCGCCAGGTGTATCTTCAACCTGATATCCGGTAAGCAAAACACAACCATTCTCAAAATCTTTTAATTTAGTAAGGTAATATACTATAGGTCCTCCTTGAAGCATACCTGAAGTGGTTATTATAATTGGATTTCTTTTTAATGCTTTGTCTCTTTGCTCATTCCTAGCGAGGAATTTAACTCTTCTTAAAGCCTCTTTTAAATCATTTGGATTCCTCAGATACTTCCTATGATATAAAATAATATCAGATACTCTCTTAGCCATACCATCCATATATACTTCTCTCTTGTCTAATATACCATATTTATGCAAGATTAGTAAAACTTCTTGCGCCCGAGATACAGCAAATGCAGGTAAAAGAACAATACCTTCTTCATATTCCTGTATTTTGTTAATGAAATTTATCTCTTCCTCTTGTCTATCATTATGCTCCTTATCAGAGTATGTTGACTCTATAACCAATACATCTACTTCTGGTATCTTTTTATCCATACTATTAACCAGCAAAGTGCTTTTCGTATTTATATCTCCGGTAAAAAATATCTTTTTTTCTCCTTCTATATATACAGAATAACTTCCGGGTATATGTCCAGCATCAAATATATGAATTCTATTACTACCAACCTTAATCTTATTATGATAATCTACTTTCTTTGCATTTTTAAGAAATAATTTTAATTCCTTCTCTGAAAATGGTTCAGGATATCCTCTTATATCTTGAACCTTTAAAAAATCCTTTATAAGCAAATAGCACATATCTAAGGTAGGTGGTGTCATCAGACAAGGAGCCTCTTGGTTTTTGTATAATAAAGGCAAAGCTCCAGCATGATCTAAATGTGCATGAGTAACAAAAATAGCATTTATTTTCTCTTTTACTTCTTCTGGACAAGTAGGTGGCTCTGGCTGCAATTTAATTCCGTATTCAAGCAGAATAGAAACTTCATTATCCTTTATTAAAAACCCTTCTTTTCCTATTTCATCTCCACCACCTAAACATAGTAGTTCCATAATTCAGAATAGTGAAATTATAAATTTTACTACGGATAACAAAAAACTAAAAAGAAATGGTGCAATAAGAAACATCAAAAATGCAGCGATAATGATTTTTAAACCTTTTTCTATACCTTTCTTATAAAACCCATACATTAATCCTGGTAAAGCTCCTCCTATATGAGATATATGCGCTACATTCGGAGGATAATTTGCTACAGCACCTAGGATAGTATATATCAAATAACCTACAGCAAAAAGTGCTAAAGGTATCGGAAAAAAATAAGCCTCTATCGCAATAGGAACTAAAATCAAAGCGCAAGCAATTAAAGCAAAAATTCCAGCGCTAGCACCTATTGCTATTTGAGAATAGCCATAATAAAGTACTGCAAATATTTGTCCTAGGAAAGCTCCTAATAAAAATAATAGAAGTAATTTTCTCGAGCCTATATTCTCTTCCAAAGGAATCCCAAACAATAATAAAGCAAATAAATTTGATATTAAATGATCCCAACTAGAATGCAAAAATATCGAAGTTATTATAACCCAATATTTACCATCTAAGAGATTATAGTAAGAAAAGCCAAACTCATTAAGGAAAAATTCATTTCCATATTGCCAATAATATAAAGATAAAGTTATACTCAGAATAGCTAAAAGAAGAGTAATTCTCGGAAACATAAAACTTTATATATTAGTAGTTATTTATATTATGGTTATCAATCAGATAAGATCTTTATATTTAATGGAAATTGAAAAATTAGTTACATATCTTTTGCTTATTATATTCTTCTTAATATCTTTATACTATAGCCCTAATTTATATGCAATTCTCGCATTTCTTACAATTTTGTCAGCTATTGTTGTTTTTATACCATATCCCTACTTAGAATCTTTTATTCTTGACAAACTTGGTTTTGCTAAAAGAATTTCAGAAACATTGATATGGATATTATCATTACTTTACCTCTGGGGTATATATACTTATCTTACACCATTGTTATTTGATGTCCCAATTTTAAAGATTGTATATTATCTTATGAATTCATACATAGTTTATCTG
>CAZJBU010000113.1:0-2431 GCA_964544525.1 uncultured archaeon | reverse complement strand
TTCTAGCCGCCTCCTAATTCAGTTGTTGTAAAAATAATGAAAAGCGGAGAGCATGAAAGCTCCCCGCGGTACCGTCAGTGTGCCAAAATGGTCAATAATTAACGAACAGCGATGAATACATGAATTCTCTGGATAGACCTGATTGGTCTCATTTCTATTACCACTCTAAGTTCGCTGGAATTCTCGTCAAATTCGACATACGTATTGAAGCTCTTGAGTATGCTGTATCTCTCTATAGCAGGATTCTCGAGGAATCTTGATAAGAATGTATCGACGCGGAACTTTGCCTGGTTGATCCAGAACTGTGTGGCTTTTCTATGGAGAATGTCTTTAAGTAATGGAGGTATCATCTTACGTACGTACATTATGAATTTGGCAACATGTGCCTGCTGCAATACAGACCTCCTCTTCCATGCTGTTACCTGCTCACAGAAGTATTTCCCATCTGGCTCAACTATTGTAGCATTAAGTCCTGCTTCTTTGAGATCACCGCGGGCGACATGATTGGCGCGATATGCTAACTCTATCCTTTCCTGAATCGCTCCCTTCTCTATTCCTGCTACTGGCTCAGCAATGAAGTATACATCATCGACGTAGAGGTGCCTGTCTATTGCATGGTATACCGGTGTGATCATTATGTCCGTGCCTGTGTATTCGTCACGTATCTTCCTGTACTGTGTATATATCATTGCTGTCCATGTATTCCATGGAACATCATTGAGTCTTGCATCCAGGTCTTCCCGTGGTGAGTACTTGACTCCGCCGGTATCTGCTAGTACCATGCAATCTTCTCTAAGTTCTGCAAGTTCCCTTGCTCCATCCTGTACGTCAGCTGGGAATCCTCCGCATACTATGTAGTCAAGCTGGTACCATGGATATACTACTTCTCTGAGCTGCTCTATTGAACCATCTACCGATTCAAGCTTACCTGCATAAGCCTGCTTTACCCTACCTAACAGCTGAGGATCTGGAGCAAGATTTCCTGATGCATCATACATTCCAGTTCCATCTGTTCCATTTTCAAGAACTACTCCGCCGCTACCAATATTTGCTGTTCCAAGTGGCGTTCCTTCTGTAAACAGTAACATTACCTGGAGTCTCTTATCCTCTGCATCTGGATGATCGATGAGGTCGTTAATTCCGAGTGATGACTTTACTCTGATGATATCAGATCTTTCATTTATGACATTCTCGATGTAGAGGTATTCTCCTGTTGTGATGTCTCTTACAGGCTCGCCTGTTGGCAGTCTTGGAATCAGTGATACTGTCCATGGTCCTTCGAGAAGCGTTACGTTTCCGTTATCCTCGACTCTGTATACGTATATGTCGAGGAATATGTACTTGTAGAGCACGTTACCGTTGTCATCTACATACTGCTTTTCCATCTGTGTGTTTCTGACTCCTTTGATGATTATTGAGTTATACCATTCGCCGGCGCCGTTTGCATAGATGTAGTAAACAACATTTCCATCTGTTGTATCGAACATGTTATCCTTCGTTATACCTGTACTGGATGAAAGCTTGTATGGAGTATACTTAACTGCTGTTACTCCGTCTCCGCTTGTTCCTTCGTATGGTCTGTCAAGTGTGATTGTATATGGGGCACTATCTCCGCTTATGTCTATGACCTGTGCTGCTTCGTCTATTGAGTCTGCAGAATTGGCAATCCAGTCTCCTACTGATAATCCTGTTATGTCATTTGATGTGACTATATTTGATCCATGCTCGAATGTGTATGCCAAATCGGCTAAGTTTGTTCCATCAGGATTGAATGCTACTGCAGCGTTTGCCAATGCGGCGTCTTCAGGTACTACTCTGCAAACCAGCCCTTTACCAGTCCTCTGTAAAGCTTTGTCCATTACATAAAATGACTGTGATGTCCTTCTGATATCAGGCTTACCAAAAAGCTTCCTAAACTTTGCTAAGTTGCACTCAACTATTCTATTATGTGGACCGTGGTCGCAGAGTATTACTCCATAGACAACTCGACCTGTTTCAAGGGCTGGTTCCTGATATGATTTATCTTCTATAGTCACATATACTGCGGCTTCTCTTTTGTCAAGAACTCCCATGGCTTCCTCCGAATTGGCAATGATGTGGTTTTTGGGAATTTTTGTTTATGAGGTTTGGCTAATTAAAAAGATAGCCGCGGGTTCCTGATGCTCCTTCCAACTTGGCAACTTGGCTCAACTACAGGCGCCGCTCCTTTACTCCGTAAACATCACTAGTACAGTATGTACCATATGATTGTGAACGTAGATTCCTTCTCCTTCCATTTTGGCGTAAAGCAAATGTGAGAGAATATTCTAGCGGTACTGCCGTATGTGAAGAACAATGCTGCCTCATCTATCTTAACTGACTCTCCTGATTCTAGCATAGTTGGCTCACCTGGCGCTACCACACATGTACACTTTACCTTCGTATAATAGTC
>CAZJBU010000112.1:0-2518 GCA_964544525.1 uncultured archaeon | reverse complement strand
GCGTTGGCTAGGGGCTCTAGGAGGCCGGAGGTGGGCTTGGCGATTGCCGCTGGGATAACCCTCATAATGGGCATAGCCCTCAACATGGCTGGGGTCTACACGGTCGCATCGATAGTCTTGGCATTGGCGGTAGCGTTATACCTCGCCCGCAGAGGTGTGGGAGGATGATGAGGCCACAAGCCCTCTTGGCCGCATGCATTGCCCTCCTAATAGCACTGGTAGCCCTAACCCCCGGATCCGGGGTTGAGGCCTCAGCAGTCCTAGCCCCAGCAGCCCAAAACGAGACGGCCGTTGGGGGCAGCACCATCAGCTGGAGCCTTGGAGACGTAGTCGTGAACGTCACCAAGCTGCCGGACCTAGGCGCATACATAGCCGGATTCATAGTTCAAGCCTACTACGCGGATTCAAGCCACCTGAGGTTCGTGAGCAAGAGCTACGACCCCTCATCCGTGCCCTCAAGCGCCACCCTAAAGCTCTACGACTACTATAATGCATCCCTGAG
Organism: uncultured archaeon; assembly: GCA_964544525.1. GTDB lineage: Archaea > Aenigmatarchaeota > Aenigmatarchaeia > QMZS01 > QMZS01 > CAZCGS01. The sequence goes on along the minus strand of CAZJBU010000112.1, from coordinate 2,016 downwards.
CCAGACCGTGAGCTTCACGCCTTCGGACGCCGACTTGACCTTGACCGTTTGGTCGAACTGCACTATATGCGAGGTCTGGGTTGGAGATAGGCTTCTCACGAGGTTCTACGTCGCGCATACCCCTTCAGTCGTGTCTTGGCCCGAGGAGCTCTCCTGGCTTCCACCGCTCATCCCTGTAGCAGTGGTGATAGCCTTCGGGGCGAGGGGAAACCCGAGGGACGCCGGATTGGGGCTGATAGTCGCGGGCATCATAACCCCATCGCTGACGCTCATAGGGGCGGACGCAAGCGTAACCGTAATGATAAGCGGGATATCAATCGTCGTGGGGATAATGATACTCCTCCTGGCGGGTGAGGAGAGATGAGCTTCCTGACGCGCTTTGGGAGGCTGTGCTTCGGCTTCGCGATTGCCTTCAGCATCATAAGCACGGTCATAACCATAGCCTTGGCGTCGAGCGGGGTAGCCCCACCGGAAGCGCTAACCGCGTTCCCGTTGACTTCAAGCGTGCTCCAAGGAATCATCAACACCGCCAACAGTTGGGCTGGAGCGGGCATCCTAGGGACTGTGGTGGCCGGGGGGTTGCTCGGCGGGGTCTTCCTGTGGACCATCGTTGGGAGCTTCCTGTTCGGCATAGCCAAGGCCTTTACGGTTCTAGGCCAATCGCTGCCGCCACCGCTAAGCATCCTAGCGCCCTTCGCAGGAGGCGTGATACAGGCCTTTGCAGTGATATACGTTGTCATGAGGCTGTTTGGAAAGGAGGCGTGAAGACATGGCTAACTTCACTGGAACCGTGATGGTCGACGTGACAAATCCATACGCCCCATTCTTCGCCGTAGTGGCCGTGCTGTTCCTAGCGGGTCTAGGAGGCCTCTACTACAGCCTAAGCCTTTGGGGCAGGAACCCCAAGAAGGCGGCCTTCACGTCGCTCCTGGTCGGCTTATCAGTTGTAGTGCTCAGCTTGATGGCCCAGACCTTCTTTGCAACCATAACAATTGTGGACTTAGCGCAGGACGTTTTGCAGCCGCAGGTCATAGAGAACCCCTACGTGAATTGGCTCTACCTGCCGGTCGTACTTGGATTCGTGAATCTAGTCTTGTGCGCCCTCACCTTGCTGTTATACGCCACGAAGAGCACCATAGAGGTCTTCGAGTGAGCAGGACTGGAATCCGGGTTCGTAGAGCGCGTCTTAAGCGACGACGTGAAGCTAATGACCAACAGGTTTAAACGGCCGATTAAAAAGTGATTGGCCCTGTAAACCCTACATTGAAGCCCTCTTTAATTGCCTGTAGCAATGGTGCTGACGTGGAGCCGCCATCGTTGAGCGATGGCCCGCGGAGCGGGCTATGGCCGGCATGTTGGATGGTCACGGTTAAATACTCTCCCTTCATGGGGGCTCAACGGTGAAGGCAGGATGTCAACTCCCGGAGCAATACCAAGAGCGTTCGACATAAGGGACATCAAGCCGTGGCTCATCGCCCTCATAGTTGGAGTGGTGCTAGTCATAGTTGGCTCAGTGATAGGCGATGTGACCGCCGCCGTCGGAAGCCTGGTCATCAACACGCTGAACCAATCGGGCAGCGTAACGATCTCGACGAACTTCCTTGGAAGCGTAACCAACATGCTGGGGCCGGTGTTCACCATCATAGGCTCAGCGTTGATAATAACCGCGGCGGTAGGCATCATAAGGCTCCTATGGGAGTCCGTCACCGGATTCTACTAAGCGCCGCAACAATGACGGCAACGCCGCCTTAAACCTCAACCTCCTTTTTCTTTTTTGTGACCCCCGGATCTTGGGGCGCCCCTCTTTTGATCCGGGTTCACCGGTTGACCCCCGGATCACGGTTAAATACCCCATCGTTAAGCCCCGATTCACGGTGAATGAGAGATGGCCCTGACAGCTCAGCAACAAAAGTTCAAGGAGGCTGTAAGGTACTGCTGGGCCGTCGCCAAGAGGTATCCCAAGGGCCAGCAAAAGCAGGTCTTCGCTCAATGCATGAGGGAATACCTAAGGAAATA
>CAZJBU010000111.1:0-2528 GCA_964544525.1 uncultured archaeon | reverse complement strand
GATTGTAGAAGGCAATTGCTGGGAGGAAGTTCTCGGATAGCTTATCAAAGCTTGTAAGTAAAGGGATTGAGCAAGTTTTTGAGTTTTTGCAGGAGTAAATCCATATATCCTATAAGCTTCTGTTTGTAGAGTAGTTAAATCAAAAGGATGCGGAGCCTTTATTACTTGCTTAGTCTTTTTGATTTTAGTAATTATTGCATTTTTTCCTTTACAGCTTTTGTAAATCTTCTCTGCCTCTTTTTTATCCCATATTTTATCCTTTTCAAACTGAAACCTTATTGTTTCGTTCCCAATTAAAGAATCAAAGCTTAGCTGCCAATAAGGTTTAGGTTTAAATTTCGCTATTTCTTCTTCTCTTTTTGCTAAAATTGCTAAGGTAGGTCCTTGAACTCTACCAGAGGAAAGCAAAGCATATCTATCCAAAACATTTACAATAGAGCTTGATAGCGCTTTTGAGATATTAACACCATAATAGAAATCTAAATAGTGTCTTGCTAAACCAGCTTCGGCCAATCCTTTAATGTAACCATCTTTTCTCTCTTTATAAGCCTTTAGTAATTCTTGTTTTGTAAGTGTAGAATAACACATCCTTGAAACTTTTATATCTTTACCATTTCCTTTGCAAATAAATCTATATATATTGTAACCAATGACCTCTCCCTCAATATCCAAATCAGTAGCTATTATATACTCATTTGCATTTTTTGCCAATTTCTCTAAGACATCATAAAATTTTTTTAGAAAAGAGGCTTTTCTCTTCTTGAAAGAAGGTCTCCAAATAACGTCAAAGTTAGGATACTCCTTACTCCTTTTTCTTTCATCCAAAGTAAAAAGATGTCCTGCTGTTGAAGCAACTACGATATCTTCTCCATTTTCATCTTTGCCTATGTAATAAGTAACTCCTTTTTCCTTTATTGCTTTAACTTTTTTAAGTAGAGCATTAGCTATTTTTTGCGCTGCTGAAGGCTTTTCAGCAATGATAAGTTTATAATTTCCCATTTCTATATTTGCCCTAAAACTTTTAATGAAGTTTAAATTTAAAAATTTGGTTATATTAAAAATATGGTAAAGGCCAGGATAAAACTGTGGAGCAAAGATACTCAGAAATTGGAAGAATTATGTAGGATTATTAAAGAAGAAGTTGAAAAAAGAGGGGCTATAGTAAAAGGTCCTATTCCTTTACCAACAAAAAAATTAAAATTATGGGTAATGAGGCAAGTTAAAACAGGAACAGGACATGGAAATGCAAAATTTGATAAATGGGAAATGAGAATTCATAAAAGATTACTTGAAATTGGAGAGTGCGATAGAGCTTTGCAATATCTTATGCGTATCCCTATTCCCGATGATGTAAATATAGAGATTAAACTGAAAGAATAGTTCAAATATAAATTTTTAAAAAAATAAGAAAGATTATGATTATACCTGTAAGATGTTTTACCTGTGGGAAGGTAATTGCACATCTTTGGGAGGAATACAATAAAAGAGTTTCAGAGGGAGAGGAGCCTAAGAAAGTTTTGGATAGTTTAGGTTTAAAAAGGTATTGTTGTAGAAGTATCTTTTTATCCCATGTTGATTTAATAGAGGAAGTAGCAAAGTTCAAAATATAGTATGCAAGAAAAATATCGTCCCTCAAAAGAAGAATATTATCTTAATATTGCTAGAGAGGTAGCAAGGAGAAGTACTTGCATGAGTGCAAAATTTGGAGCAATTATAGTTAGAGATGATCAAATTGTTGCTACTGGCTATAATGGAGCGCCGAGAAAGGTTAGAGATTGCTATGAAATAGGTATCTGTTTAAGAAGAAAGTTGGGAATACCTTCCGGCCAAAGGTATGAGATTTGCAGAAGTGTACATAGTGAACAAAATGCCATAATTAATGCAGCAAGGGCAGGAGTATCTATTCTTGGAGGAGACATGTACATATTTGGCTATAGATTAATCGAAGGAAAAGAAGTGGTTGTCACAGCACTACCTTGCTTCATTTGCAAGAAAATGATAATAAATGCTGGATTGAGGAGAGTTATTTGCTCTAGAGAGGAAGGTGGATATAAAATATATCTTGTAGAAGATTGGGTTAAGGAATGGAGAGAAAAGGATATGCTAGAAGAAATGGAACAGTATGGCATAGACTACTACAAAAAAATTAAATGATCTCTTTTAATTTCTTCATAAAATCTTCTTTAATTTTTGGGTTATATTCCCTAGAGAAATAGTCTGTTCTAAATGCTACTGAAAGCTTTAATGCTAACAATCTTGCAACTTTGCCTTTTTTATCCTTTGGCGCATTTATAACAAAAGGTGATTTTGCTATTAAACCATATTTAGGTGATTTTCCTTTTCCTTTTAGATATCTAAATAAAGCCTTCTCAGCTCCTAATACTTGCAAAGTAGATGCTGGGAGCTTTGACAACTTTTTTAGACTTCCTACTTTAGCCAAAAATTCTCCAGCAAGTATAGGCCCTAAAATATCACTCGCATTTGGCATTAATTGTCTTGCTTTTTCTCTAATATACTTTTCCATATCT
>CAZJBU010000110.1:0-2529 GCA_964544525.1 uncultured archaeon | reverse complement strand
GATTAGAAGGAAAAAGAAAGGGAAAGAAAAAAGAAGTGTTGGAACCTTAAGGGGTTTGGAAAGGGGCGGAGCCCCTTCCTTAGAAGAATTTTTCAAAGAAATTGCAGCAAATATAAAGAAATTATTTGAGGAGTATAAATGTCACGCCTGCATTGTAGCAAGTCCTGGCTTTTATAAGGAAGAAGTAGCGAAACTTTTAGATTTTAAGGTATATTTAGATGGAGTTTCTTACGCAAATATAAGTGGTTTCAGAGAGTTGTTATCCAGAGAGTCTATAAAAAGGATTGCGAAAGATGCAAAGATTTCAAGAGAAGCAAAGAGTGTAGAAGAACTCTTTGAGATTCTATCTAAAGACGAAAATAAGGTGTGTATTGGGAAAGAAAACATTCTAAATAATTTAGATAGGCTAAAAAAAGTAATTGTATGTAACAGTGTAATTAGCCAAAATAAAGATCTCTTGGAGGAAGTATTTAAAAGGAATATAGAGGTAGAAATTATTGATTGTTCTGAAGAATATGGCAAAAAAATTATGGGTTTGAAAGGCATAGTTGGGTTGTGTTGGTATTAAAAATTTTGCTTTATAGATAAAAAATGGAAAAAAACGAAAATCCAATGAGGGAAATTTTTATTGAAAAAGTGGTTCTGAATATAGGGGTCGGAGAAAGTGGGGAAAAACTCGAAAATGCAAGAAAAATCCTTGAAAGGATTACAGGCAAAAAAGCTCTGCTTACAAAAACGAAAAGAAGAACAACCTTCGGAACCCCGAGGAACAGACCTATAGGGGTGAAGGTAACCCTTAGAGGGAAAGATGCAGAAGAATTGCTTAAGAAATTGCTTGAAGCTAAAAAGTTTGAAATTCCTAAGAGCTCTTTCGATGATCAAGGAAATTTTTGCTTTGGAATAGAAGAATACATCGAAATACCTGGCGTTGAATATGATCCTGAAATTGGATTATTTGGTATGGATGTGTGTGTTTCTTTAAAAAGGAAGGGGTACAGGGTCGTTAGAAGAAGGATAAAAGGAAAATTGGGAAAAAGGCATAGGATAACAAAAGAAGAAGGTATAAAGTTTGCTGAAGAGAAATTAGGAATAAAAGTTATATAAAGAAATTTTTGAACTTAATATTTATGGAAAGTTTGAATAGAGTGGCTCTTATTTGTTCCTTGATGTTTATAATTATTCTATTCTCCGGCTGTACAGCAGAGGATTTGCCTATTGGAGGAGAATTCTGCGCAAAAATAGGATTGTGTGAGAAAAAGGTTGTTGAAGAAAGGCCAGAAGTTATCATAATAAAAGAGATAAAAGTATTGCCATCAAAGGAAGTAAAAGCTAATGAAGATGTAGATGTTTATATTACCCTAAAAAATAAAGATTCTGAAAAAGAGTTGAAAGACGTTGAAGCAAAGATCTCAAATCCTGGAGATTTTGGATGTAAAAATCCTACCAACTGCCTATATAAACTTACCATGCATCCTCTACAAGAAAAAACACTTCATTTTAAATTGAAAGCACCTAACTTTCAAGGAACTATGCACATACCAGAAACTCTAACCTTTAGTGTGTCTTTCAAGTATGATTCTCATACTACCAAAAGTGTTTGGTTAATAGGAAAAGAAAAATATAAAAAATATTTAGAAGCTGGTAGAAGAGTACCAACAACTCTAAGTGAAAGTAAATCAAAAGGACCTGTAAGAATAGATTTAAGTATTGATGCTGAACAACCAGTAAGTATAGATATGGATGGGAAGAAAATAAATTTGTACCTCCAAATGAATAATGCGATGGATGGTATTGTCTCTGAGTTTGATAGTTTGGATTTGAGTATAAATTGTCCTCCTGGTGAAGCATCTTTGCAATTTTCGGATTGGGATAATGAAACTTTTTCGGGTACCACAACAGACTTGCATTGTCATAAGAAAACAGAAATAGCATTTTATGGAAAATCTTCACCCAAATACTACTTCGTCCTAAATGCTGCTGGTAACGAAAATTCAGAGGTAACTCAATGTACTGTTTCTGCAGATGCGATATATAAATATGAAATTTCAAGAAATTTTGAAATTGTAATAGAAGGTTCCTCTGGATAATTTCACTCAGGAAGAAAAGGACCTAATTCTATTATTTTCTTATTATAGACTTCTTTAAGATTGTTCTTAAACTGTGTAGCCAGCTCAAAATTACATACCTCTATTTCGTAGTATAAACCATCATTAATTATCCCTCCGCCGGGATACCATCCTCTACTCAACATTTTTACTCCATCTATTTCTTCTATTGGCTTTAGTTCCATCTCTCCTGGTATAAGATATAAAAACTTCATTTTCATAAAATAATAAATAATAAATTTTAAAAAATATTTACTAAAAATTCAAAAAATGCGCCGACCGGGATTTTCAAAAGTAAATTTCAGGGTGCAGGGAAGGATTTCCCGCTTTGAACCCGGGCCAACGGCTTTCCTCACACCCCTCCAAAAAGGGGTTTGGAAAGGGGCGGAGCCCCTTCCTTGGAAGGCCGCTATCCTACCGCTAG
>CAZJBU010000109.1:0-2530 GCA_964544525.1 uncultured archaeon | reverse complement strand
ATGCAGCCCTGCCACGGCTGAGACCCGGGTTCGAAGGAATGGCAAAGCTCCTTTCCAAACCCCCCAAAGATTCCGACACCTCCTGCAACCGAAAAATACTTCTCTGCACCCTGAAATTTACTTTTGAGAGTCCCGGCCGGCGCATTCAATTCACAATTTTAGAAATTTCAATTATATTCAATTTATGTTCAAATATTTTCCATTCAAAAAAATAAGAGAATTTCAGAAAGATCTAATGCAAGATGTTTTAGATTGCATTGAAAATGGAGAGAATTTAATAGCACATGCTCCTACTGGACTGGGAAAAACTGTAGCTACTTTAGTACCTGCTATAGAATTTGCAGTAGAGAGAGGACTATCTGTATTCTTTTTAACACCTAAGCACACTCAACATAGAATAGCTATAGAAACCTTAAGAAAAATAAAAGAAAAAGGAGCAGATATAAAGGCTATTGATATTATTGGAAAGAAATGGTTATGTAATTTTCATGGTTTAGAGAGACTTGATCAGAATGATTTTGCTGAACTTTGCTCTTATCTAAAAAAGGAGGAAAAATGTCAATATTACAACAAACTTTTTAGAAAAACAGATTTGAGCGAAGATGCTATTCGCAAGATAATAAAATTGCAGAAAGGAATATATCATGCGGAAGAAGCAAAAAGTATGTGTAAAGATTTATGCGCATACGAGATTATATGCTATGCTGCAAGAGACGCAAATGTTATTGTTTGCGATTATTATCACATCTTTAATCTTTATATCTCAAAATCTTTCTTGTTTAAGATAGATAAGTCCTTAGAGAACAGCATTTTGATAATAGATGAGGCTCATTTGCTGCCAAATAGGGTGAGGGATTTGCTTTCCGTTTATCTAACAACGAAATCAATAAAGAATGCTAGAAAAGAGGCTAAGGCTTTGGGCTATGAAGATGTAGAAGAGAATTTAGTGGTTTTAGAAAGATTGTTGAAAGAATATAGCGAGAAAATTCTTGGCCCAAATAGCGAGAATTTCTTAGAAATAGAAAGGTTAAAAGATATACTTAAGGAATCCTTTGGAAATATTAAAGAAGCAATAGAACTGTTGCAAGAGATAAGTTATTATATCAAAGAAAAGAAGAAAAAGAGTTTTTGTTCAGGAGTAGCAAGGTTTATAAAGTCTTTTATGGAGATAAGTGATGCTTACTCTCTAATAATGAAGAGGAAGGAAGATAATATTATCATAAAGCAACTCTGCTTGGATGCAAGTATTGTAACTAAGGAAATATTCGAAAAATGCTATGCCTCAATACTTATGAGCGCTACTATGGAGCCTACTTCAATGTATAAAGATCTTTTAGGTATAGACAAAGCTAAAGAGAGAAAATATATTTCTCCATTTCCAAAAGAAAATAGATTTTGTATTGTAACTCCTTTAGTAACCTCTAGATACTCAAAGAGAAAGGAAGAGGAGTATAAAAAATTTAGTGAGTATATTTCTAAAATATCAGAAGAGGTGCCAGGGAATATTGCTGTATTCTTTCCTTCTTATGAATTTAGGGACAGGGTGTGGGATTTCCTAGAAACTAACAGGAAAGTTCTGGTAGAAGAAAGGAAAATGAGCAAAGAAAGGAAATCTAACATAATAAAAACTCTTGAGAAAGGAGATAATTATCTCCTTTTAGCTGTGCAGGGAGGAAATTTTTCGGAGGGAGTAGATTTCCCAAACAATTGCCTAAAAGGAGTTATCATCGCAGGTTTAGGATTAGCGAAGCCTGACTTAGAGACAAAATCACTCATAGAATATTATGACAAAAAGTTTGGGAAAGGTTGGAACTATGCTTATTGTTATCCTGCTATTCAAAAAGCTATTCAAGCGAGTGGAAGAGCTATTAGATCTGAGAAGGATAAAGCAGTTATTGTCTTTTTGGAAGAAAGGTTTTTATGGAAAAATTATAGAGATTTTTTGAAAGCTGAGAATTTTGTTATTTCTGCTGAGCCATGGAAAGAGGTTAGGAATTTCTTTGCGAATTCCATTAAATAAGTTTTAGGCTATAAATAAAATTATGGAGATTGGAGAATTTTTGAAGATGTGGATTGAAGGAGAATCAAGAGAAATTGTAGAATATCTAGCAGCAGCAATTGTGGCGGAGGAGCAGGGAATGATAGAAATTGCTCAAGCTTTGAAAATGATTGCATTTGAGGAGGCTATGCATGGCGCAAAAGCTTTGGCACAATCTGGCAAGATTGCAAATATAGAAGAATTTTTAAAGAAGAGAATAGAAGACGAGAAAGAGGCAGCCAAAGTAAGAAAGGAAGAAGCTTCTCATCATGATGAACCTTGGAAAAGTTTGTTTGAAGTTACTGCAAGAGATGAAGAAAGGCATGCTAGAATATTGGAGGGTTTATTGAGTAAGTTGTAGTTTTTTCTTTTTTTTTTCGAATATCCTAAAATTTATTCTATATTCTAAAAATTAAGAAAATAAGGATAACGAATAATATATAGTTTCAAAAATTATAAAAAGTTAAAGTTCTATTTACTATTTATGAAAAT
>CAZJBU010000108.1:0-2639 GCA_964544525.1 uncultured archaeon | reverse complement strand
TTGCACCTTTTGTCAGGAAGGATAAACTTGATTACAAACAGGTAAAGCAGAACATCCAGAAGTTTGTTTACGGTTTGAATATTACGAGCAGATGGGGGGGCCAGGCACCCTTCACAAATATAACCTTGGATTGGAAGGTTCCTGAAGATTTGAAGGAGCAGAATGTTATTTATGCGGGTCAAATTTTGGATGAAACCTATGCAGATTATCAGGAGGAAATGGACATGATTAACAAAGCTTTTATAGAGGTTATGATAGAGGGGGATATGAGGGGAAGAGTATTTACCTTCCCTATTCCTACCTACAACATATCAAAAGATTTTGATTGGGATGATGAAAAAACAAGATTGTTGTTTGAAATGGCATCAAAGTATGGAATTCCTTACTTTGCAAATTTCATAAATTCTGATTTAAAGCCCAGCGATATTCGTTCAATGTGTTGCAGGCTAAGGTTAGATCTAAGGGAATTAAGAAGGAATGTAACCGGTGGTTTATTCGGCTCTGGCGATAATACTGGGTCTATAGGTGTAGTAACTATAAATATGCCAAGAATAGGCTATTTGAGTAAGGATGAAAGTAATTTCTTTGAGAGGCTTGAAAATTTGATGGAACTGGCAAGAGATTCTTTAGAAATAAAGAGAAAAGTCCTTAATAGGAATCTAGAGATGGGTTTATTACCTTATACTCGCAGATATTTAGGTACTTTTGATAATCATTTCTCTACTATAGGTCTTATAGGCATGCATGAATGTTGTTTGAATTTCTTAGGAGTTGGCATAGAGACCAAGCAAGGTCAAGAATTTGCAATAAAGGTATTAAAATTCATGAGAGAGTTAATATCTGAATTTCAAGAGGAAACTGGAAATATATATAACCTTGAGGCTACACCAGGAGAAGGAACTAGCTATAGACTTGCTTTATTAGATAAAAAGGAATATCCTAACATTATCACTTCAGGAAAATCAAATCCTTATTATACTAATTCCACTCAATTACCTGTTGGATATACAGATGATCCTATTCAAGCAGTTCTTCATCAAGAACCTTTGCAAGTATTGTATACAGGAGGAACTGTATTCCATACTTTTTTTGGGGAGAAATTAAGCTCTTGGGAGGTTGCAAGAGATTGGGTAAAAAGAGTGTTTTCTAATACGAGAATACCTTACTTGACTATAACTCCTACTTTCAGTATATGTCCAGACCATGGTTATATAGCAGGGGAGCATTGGAGATGTCCTACTTGTGGTAAAGAGTGTGAAGTATATTCCAGAGTTGTAGGTTATATAAGACCGGTAAGAAACTGGAATGCAGGAAAACAAGAAGAATTTAAAGAGAGGAAAACCTTTAGTGAAGAAAAGGTAAGAGCTCCAAGATTGTTTGGTCAGAAAACACTAGACAGATTTGCAAGAGCAGAGTAATTACTTAATTCTTCTTGGTCTATAATGTTATAATTAGATGCAAGTTTTATGTCTATGCCTTTTTTTCCAGCAGATTTTTGTTTACCTGTCTTAAGGTTTATCAACTTCAAATTTTTACAGTTTCCGCATTTATTTCTTCTTAAATCCTTTTCAAAATGTTCGTTACATAGGCAGAATACATAAAAGCTATTTTTGTCTTCATATGCTAAGCCAACGACCTTGCCTAAGTAGTTGTCTTCTAATCTTCTAACATTATTGCCTCTTCCTCCGTTGTGGTTTCTACATAGGCATAACCATATTTTATCATATTCTTTTACTACTTCTTGATAGTTAAATATCATAATTGTATAAAAAAAGAATTAATAAATATATAAAAATTAATATTCTGAAATTCGACATTTGTTGAATTACAGAAAAGGAAATTCAGCTATTTTTCTTTTACAATTGTAAATCCACATTTTCCGCAATACTGTCTATTCTCTCTTCTTGCTAGAAAAGTTCCTGCTCCGCATTTTGGACAGAATTCATTAGTTCTTACTACTTTGTCTCCTTCAACTTTATAAAGCTGCCAAATTTTAACGCTCTTATGTTTACTTTTGCTAGGTGGTCTCTTTCCCTTCCTCCTAATCTTCCTTTTCTTTGCCATATTTTTAAATGTCTAAAATCTTTTAATTTTGAGTTTGAGGTTGAGATATTGTTTGAGTTTCTAATTGCTCTTGTGGTTGTTCTTGAGGTTGGATTTCCTGATCTTTCTCTTCTGTTTTTACTTTTTTCTTTTCTACGAGCTCAATTTTATCTTCTTCCTCCCTTAAAACAATTCTGTTTGGTGAGGTGGCTATTATTCCATTTATCTTTATCTTTCTGTGCGCTATTAGTTGCCTTGCATGCTTTATTGTTTTAGCTAATCCTTTTTTGTACACAATTGTTTGCAACCTTCTTTCAAATAAATCCTCTGGAGTAAGAGATAACACTTCGTCGGTAGAAGCCTCTAAACTATTTATTAATCCTAACCGATACAGCTTTTTCCATATAATTTCCCTTTCCTTTTCATCTTTGGTAGCCAGGTAATTTCTTATCCTAATTCTCAATTTTCTGAACTCTTCCTGCAATCTCCAAATTTCTTTTTTCCTTTTGAATCCATATTTCTTTATAAGTTCTTTTTCATAGAGTATTCTTGCTTTGTCCCATTTTTTCCTAGGTCTTTTATATTTCATCCTAGGC
>CAZJBU010000107.1:0-2696 GCA_964544525.1 uncultured archaeon | reverse complement strand
CTTTCTATAAAAAATTTTCTAAATTATCAACTTTTTTCAACTTATTAAAAAGTGTTTTGTTATACTATTTTTGTATTATGAAAGAAAGAGTAACAATAAAAATTCCAAAGGAGCTTTATGAAAAGTTGGCAAAGATTATTGAGGGTACAGGATTTTCAAGTGTTACTGAGTTTATAGTTTTTACTATGAGAACCATTGCAATGGGAGGAAAAATTAAAGAAAAAGACAAATTTAAAAAGGGAGAAATAGCAGAAATAAAGAAAAGGTTAAAGAAATTAGGTTACTTGAAGTAGTTTACTCTAATCCTTGTAATGCAAAATACCAGGCGGGAATAATCTTTATCTTTTTATTCTCGATCTTGATTTCGTTAAATTCGTCTTTTGATATTATGTAGCCTTTGTTTTGCTTGAAAATTTTCATAAATTCAAGCAGATTTTTTATATCTTCTGTTTCTATTTTTTCCTTATATTTAACCTCAATAGGAATTCCATTAAAAACAAAGTCCACTTCCTTTCCATTCTTTCTCCAATAAAATTCAGCATCTAAATGACTTCTTACAAAGCTCTCAACCAATAAAGGTTCATCAATATCTTTAAAGGTAACTTGGGTTAGGGAGGGATGATAAGGATATACTCTCCTTAACTTTCTAGAAGCAAGTGCTAAAGAACCTCTATAATTTCTTACAATTCTAATTATATAGCCCAATTCAAGAAGTTTTATATGAAAGATAATTTCATTTTTACTTTTTCTTAGATTCCTTGATAAAGCATCTATATTTAGATACATTCCAGGATTGGAAAGAAAAAGCTCTGTTAGTGTTTGAAGTAAATCAATATCTACTCTCTTAAATGTCAATGGTAAATCTGAAAATAGAATCTTATCTAATACTATCTCCTTTATATATTCTATTACTCTCTCCTGATTCAATGTTATTGTCTCTGGAAATGCTCTCTTGAGATATATAGGGAAAATTAATTTTAATTTATTTTCCCATACTTTAACGTTTTTTAGTTCTGTTTTGAATTTTAGTTCAAAAAATTCCCTAAAGAATAATGGCTTTACTTCAACATAAAAAGCCCTTCCTGTTAAATAACTTCTTGCTTCTGTTTCTATTTTTAAACTTGCAGAACCAGAAACAACAAATTTAATATTCGGTAAAGCATCATATAAAATTTTTAATTCCTTATACCAGTCCTTCAGTTTGTATATCTCATCAAGAAAAACAAAAATTCTTTCTTTAGTGTAGTCTACTTCTGTTATTTTTGAGAAGGTATCTAAGATTTCTTTAATTTTGCCAATTTTATTGTCAAATGAGAAATACAATATATGGGAAGGAGGCACCCCTTTTTCGATTAAGTATTGGATTAGTTGGTACATTAAAGTGCTTTTGCCAACTCTCCTTAAACCATAAATAACAATGATTTGTCTTTTTTCTAATAAAGCTTTTAATTCGTAAAAAGGAACTCTTTTATACTCTTTTGCTAAATCCTTTCTTACTTTGCCTTCTCTCCACCAATGATTTAAAAAAGTAAGTATATCTTCCATAAGTATTAATAGTAATACGAATATATAAAGTTTTCGTATCGGAATTTATACGAATAAAAAGAAAAGTTTACAGTGTAAACAATATATAAGTTTGTATTTGCAATTGAATTGCAAATATATTTATATATTTATTTGCAATTACAATACTTATGGAAGAACAAAATCCTTGGTGGAGGAAAGAAGTTGATGAAGACTATGAAAGCTGGCTAAATTCTGAAATTAAATGGATACCTAATATTATAGAAAAAATTACCTTAAACCCTTTCTCCTTACATTTTTTAGTAGGACCTAGACAAATAGGAAAAACAACCCTGCTAAAAATATTTATTTACGAAAAACTGTTGAAAAAAGGAAGAGACCCAAAATCAATTTTCTATTATTCTTGCGATGAGTTGTCAGATTTTAAGGAACTTGGAGAAGTTCTCGACAATTATATTTCAGCAAGAAAAGAATGGAAGATTAAAAACTCTGTTATAATCTTGGATGAAATAACATTTGTTAAAGAATGGTTCAGAGCATTAAAGGCAAGGATTGATAGAAAACTTTTCAAATCTGATGTTCTTATAGTTACTGGCTCTACTTCCATAGAAATTTTAAAAGAAAGGGAAAGATTCCCTGGCAGAAGAGGAAATGGCAAAGACATCTTCTTTTACCCTATGAGCTTCTCAGAATATGTTGAGAAATTCGGAAAAGTAAAACTTAAAAAAATTTCTTTTAATAACATCGATGAAATTGAAAGGGTAATCAAAGCTAACAAAATATTTTCGAACTCGGTTTCGGAATTATTTTTAAAATACCTTAAAAGCGGCGGCTTCCCTTTAGCTATAATAGATATTTTCTCGAAAGGAAAAATTTCAATAAAAACTATCAAAACTTACCTCGACTGGATAAAAAATGATTGGAATAAAGCAAGAAAAAATGAAAAATATATGAAAGAAATAATCTCCTATATAATAAGAGCTAGACTATCTCCAATAAGCTGGCTTAACATAGCAAAAGAAACTTCTATTAATTCTCCTCACACAGCCCAAGATTATATAAAAATTCTCGAAGATATGTTCTGCGTAAAAGTTTTAAATATAGTTTCTCCAGATTTAAAAATTCTTCACAGAAAAAACAAAAAAATCCATATTTTTGATCCATTTCTATAT
>CAZJBU010000106.1:0-2700 GCA_964544525.1 uncultured archaeon | reverse complement strand
CTTTTTCTAACAACTTTTCTATTACATACCTAATCTGTCCTATCGTACCTAAAGGAATTGCCTCAGTCTCTAATTTAACAGTTTCTTTTCCTTTTCCAGAGACAACTTCTGCCTTGAATATGGTTTTTCCATTTCTTTCTTTTTTAGATATAAATACAACTTTATCTATGCTTCTCTCTTTTAGTGTATCTGAGGCAAATTTTCCAACAAATTTTCTGAGTCCAAACATAACTATATTACTTTTCAAGGTATTTATTATAAAGACATCATCATTAAATTATGGAAGAAAAGGCAAAAGTTGTAAAGGAGGCTGTAGAGGTATTGAAAGAAGCTGGAAAAAGAGCACCAAAATTGTTTGGAATTCCAACAGGCATTGAAGGGTTAGATGATCTCTTTTTTACAACAAAGATAGAGAATGGAAAGGTTAAGAAAATATCTTTGGGAGGTCTTCCTTCTCTAGCAGTAGTTAATATAACAGGAGTTCCAGATACAGGTAAAAGTTTAATGGCAGAGCAGTTTGCGGTTTCCCAATCATACAGAGGATATAAAGTATGTTTTGTTACTGTTGAATCTCCATCTTCCTTTGTAGCAATGGGGCTAAGGGAAAGAGCAAAAGCTATGAATATTAAGTGGGAAGATATTGAGGATAATATTATATTAATAGATGCTTCTACACATGCAAATTTGAGGGATGATATTCAAACTTTGCTTAATACATTAGAGTACGCAATAAGGAATTATGATACTAAATCTGTTGTCATAGATTCTATTACTGGATTATATGAGGCAAAGGAAATGATGGCAAGGCAAATTGTAAGGAAATTATTCAACTTTATGAAAAGACATTACCAAACAGCTATTTTTGTTTCACAGAAGAGGAGCGGACATGAAGAGTTAACTGCTGAAGCCGCTGGAGGATACGCAGTTAGCCATATAGTAGATTGTTCTATAGTAGTTTCTAAAGAGTTAATAATGAGTAAGCATGCTGCAAGTTTGTATAAAAAACCTATAGGTTCTATAATTAGACTAATAAGGATAGATGGGTGTAGATTGTGTGGACATGATACTAAAACACATTTGCTTGAAATTACAGAAACAGGTTTGGTTAAGGTAGGACCTCCATTAGAAGAACTTTTAAAAGGAAGTTAATTATATTATGGTAATAGAGGTTGAGCCGGTTGAAGAAGATGTAGATGCAAAAGTAATGAGAGTTTTTCTAAAGAGTATAGAAATATTAGGAGGACCTAGAAAATTAATAGAACACAGAAACTTAACTTGGTTGCCTAGTCTAATGATGGCTAGCTATGCAATTGTTTACTCAAAAGAAAAATTATACTCTGCCGAGAAAATTGCAGAGATTTTAGGAGCAACTAAGCAAACCATTCAAAACATATTGAGAGCGGATCCTGAAGTTATAAAAGAAAAACTACAATCTTTAGCAGAGGAGAAAGATGAGGAAAAGAAAACACATAATGCTGGAGCATTAGCAAAATTAGCATATCAAGAAATTTTGGAAGGAAGGGATGAGATAAACATAGCTATAGAGATAACTAAACAAACAGCAAAAAGCTTAGGTGCAGATTGGGCATTCCACTTGCTAACAAAAATAAAAGGTACTGATTTCCCTGTAAGTAAAGAAGATCTAAAAAGTAAATTGCAAGGAATGGTAATAAAAGGTAAGAATATAGAAGAAATTTTAGAGAAGCTAGAATATCCAATAAAAACACCTCCAGAACTTTTGCATAAGATAAGAGAAGCTTTGGAATAATTTTTGATTTTTAATTAATTTCTTTTTAACTTCTTTTCCATTATATAAATAACTTCATCAGCGTTAAATAGTGTTTTTATTCTTTCTGAAAGTTTTGAATTCCATAGTACTGCCTAACTATACTCTCTCCATGTATATCCACATTTTGTACATCTATAAAATCTTGTTGGAGGTTCATCTGCTGCCCTAGTTTGTTGCATCCACCAGTATGCTTGATTGTTTCCACAACTGGGACACAAAATTCTTGTCTTGGGCATAACCTCCTCTTGATTGCCTTTAGAAATAATAACGTTAGAATCTCTCTTTATTTCTTCTTCAACCTTCATTCTTTTTCCAGAACCTTCTTTGGTTTTATAGCCACAGTTTCTACATACTAAATAAACCCCATTCTTCTTCTTTTCCGGGAATAAAATAGAACCACACTTAGGACAAAACTCCATAATCTTCACCTTTTATCATACACCTAAAAGTTTATATATCAAATATCTTAGGTATGCTATGTAAGGGACTCTTAAGATTATCTTCCCAAGTATCTGTTCCCTAAAAACAGGCATATCAGGCGCCATGTTATTGTCTCCTTTTACAAGATATACTATTTTATATGATGTAAATCTTTTTATATTCTTATCTTTAAGGACTTTTTTGCCAAATCATAAATTTTTTGCCTTTGAGAATAAGGTAAAGAATAAATGCCTGGCCAGTATTTTACTGTTTTGTTTTCTATATTTATTTCTGCTACTATTCTATGAAGAATTGGTCTATTTATTCCTAGTTTTCTATAGTATTCATTTGGTGTATAGAAAATAATATCCCCTACAGAATAATTGGAACAACCATAAGCTATTACTAAATCTCCTTCGTTCAATGTAGGTTTCATAGAAGAAGAAACTACAACATTTAAAGGATAAGGAGTACAAAGAAAAAAATTTAAT
>CAZJBU010000105.1:0-2712 GCA_964544525.1 uncultured archaeon | reverse complement strand
AAATTTGAAATATTATTAAGATTGAGTTTTTTTGATTTTTTGATTACTCTGTTTAGATCTCCTTTGATTTTGTTAAAAATAGCAGATTTTTTTAGTTCTTCTAGCGTTCTTATTTCATTTAAAGAAATATTATGTGTAGTCGCTATATTTTCAATTTCTATACATAATTGCAATATCTTCCTTAAAGTTTCACCAAGTTTTACATTATAGTCCATATATTTTTTCCTTTTTTCGTCATCTTCGCCAATTTCTTTCCTTATAGGTATTATAAAATCATCTATATAGTGACTATTTGCCACACTATGCAATCTCCTTATAGCAGTCTCGTAATCTCCTTTATTTAGAAGATCTACTGCCTCATCAATAAGATTTACAAAAGTACTTCCAGTAAGTATATTGAGATCCTTCCTAGATTTCCCGACCAATTTCAAATATTTATCTATCAGCTCTTGTGACTCTTTAGCATATTTTTTTAGTTCTTCTATTTTTTTTTCAATATGTTTTATGTAATCTTCCATAATTTTATTCTTTGCTTTTTATATATTTTCTTTGCTGTATTTTTCCTTTTTTCAATTATTTTTACATATGGAGGAGATAAAAATAACCCAGGAAACTAATCTGAACAAAATAAAAAATCCTTCTTTCTGCCCTAAGAAAATACGAGCAAAAGTTTGATAAAGACTTAATAGTAACCAAGGAAAGTATAGAAAAAATGTTGGAGTGGATGAAAAGGAAATTAGCCAAAGAAAATGCCTTTCTTTTTGTAGCGGAATACGATGGAAAAATTGTTGGCTATATTTTCGGTTGGATCGAAAGAAGAAGCAAAAACTATTGGAAAACCAGCAAGTATGGATATATTTGCGATTTGTTTGTTAAAGAAGAATATAGAAAAAAAGGTATAGGAAAAGCTTTGCTAAAAGAGGCAGAAGAATGGTTTAAGAAAAGAGGAATCTCAAAAATATTTTTGGAGGTATATTTTGATAATCCTGCAAGGGAATATTACATGAGGCAAGGATATTCTCCAATTGACATCAAAATGATTAAAAATATTTAATATATTTTATGAAGCATTTGAAAAATCTATTGGCAGACCTAGGCTTCATACTACAATTCTCAGGTGTTTTTGTCGTTTTTAGTGCTTTGCTTGCTTTATATTTGGTAGAGGAAAAGGCTGCAATTGCCTTTTTTCTTACAGCATCTTGCTTTTTAGTTTTGGGTTTTTTATTGAATGCTTTAGCGCAGAGGAAAGGATTAACAAAGAAGCAAGCTTATCTTCTTCTATTACTAACTTTTTTAATAATACCTTTGATAGGCTCTTTGCCATTTCTCTATCTTCAGGTTTTTGGAGAGCTAAGTGTTTCCTCTTTTGTCAAAAGCTTCTTCGAAGCCTCTTCTGGCATAACAACAACCGGTATGTCTTTAATAGAAAATATAGAAACCTTGCCAAAATCTTTAATTTTTTATCGCTCTTTGCTCCAATTTTTGGGAGGATTGGGAATAGTCTTTATAATGCTTACTTTTGTTTTCTCATCAGAAGCAAAATCTGTTTTAAGGATCTCTAAAATTTTAGGGTTGGAGGAAAAGCTAAGCCATATCAAAAGATCTTTTGCAGAAATCTTGATAATCTATCTTACCCTTACTCTAATATCGGCTATATTGCTCTACCTTTTCGGCCTTAAAGACGGAATAATCTCAATCTCTTTAGTAATGAGCTTGATTTCAACAGGCGGTTTTTTACCTGTAAGTTCTTTAGATACTATCTTGTCGAAAGTTCCTTCTTATCTTCTCTGTCTACCAATGTTGTTAGGTGCTATCAGCTTTGGAATTTATATCAAGTTGAAAGAATTAGATAAAAGAAGAATATTGGAAATATTGCTGTATCTTCTTTTAATAAGCATGGCAATCTTTTTGTTGACCTTTGTTTCATCTTTCAATTTTGAGACAGCATTTTTCCATGCTATTAGTGCTTCCACTACTACAGGGTTTTATTTTTTGAACCTTTCCTCCTTGCCATCCTTTTCCAAGTTAATTTTGATAATTCTTATGTTCATAGGAGGTATGACTATATCTACAGCAGGAGGTGTAAAATTTCAAAGAATTTTGGAGATAATAAAATCAATTCCTATCCTTCTGAAAAATTGTATAAGCGAAAAGCAGCAATCTATAAATACCTTGCCTTTTTTGCTTTTGTTTTCCTATTTATTTTTGCTTGTATTTCTTGCCTTAGTGTTCTCTTCTTTCGGAAATACTCTGTCAGATTCTTTAATAGAGGCAGTTTCTATTATTTCCAACACAGGTTATAGCACCGGCATTATATATTCCATTCCTGATTGGGCAAAATTAATTAGTGCTTTCTCAATGATTTTAGGAAGAATCGAAATAATACCATTACTTTTATTGTTTATAAAAGAGGAGGATAAACTCTCTAGATGATATTAAGAAAATGGGCCCGACGGGATTTTCAGAATCTTGGGAAAAATAATTATCCATGTAACCTCTCTTAGAGTGTGTAGGGAAGTGTTCATTTTCTAAGGGGATAAAAAAGATTGCAGGATGCATCAAAACCATTTTCAAGGTGTAGGGAATACAAGGAGGTGGAGGAACGTAGTTCCCCTTCGGTGAGGAAGGGTTGATAAGGACGGGTGCGGCGCCCTTATTTTGAACCCGCGACCTGCCGGTTAAGAGCCGGCTGCTCTACCAAACTGAGCTACG
>CAZJBU010000104.1:0-2721 GCA_964544525.1 uncultured archaeon | reverse complement strand
ATTCAAAACAAAAGGTAACAAATGTTTCTAGTTTTAAGGTAAAGGACAATACTTCTTTTTCTGTGTTAAAGTCAAGAGAAGATAATTTGTCTAATTTTTCATTACCTACTTTAAACAATAGAAGTATTCCTTTAGGGTTTGGAAATAAGACCCAAAAGCAGTTGCCATCTGGAAAGTTAACAGCACCTTTGTTTTACAAACTTCTTTTTATTGTGTTTATCATTTTCTTTTTATTAATTTTAGTTATTGTGGTAAAAAGAAAATTTTTATTAATGCTGTTTTTTATATTTGTATTTGTATTTGCATTTCCGTGTTATTCTTTTAAATGTGATGTTGGTAGTTTATCAAGTGTATGTATAGTAAATTCGGCCCAAGATGTAAGCGGAGAAAATATAGTAGCTAATAAACTTATTATAGAATCTGGCGGTAAGTTATATACAAAACCTGAAACTTTTGTGAATATTTCTGTGGCAGATATAATAATTAATGGTAGCATTAATGCAAATGTGAATATAAATGCTGTTAATATTATTATAAATAGAGAAGGAGAATTAAATGCAAGTGGAAAAGGTATATACAACTATTATTATAATTGGGTTGGCCAGACAAATTCAAGAGGAAATCCCCTCAATTATTCAGAATATAGATATCCGAACTCTTTTGGTAAAATATGGATAAATGGTGGGTGGGGAGCCACAGGAGGTATAGTAAGAATTTATGCGGATAATCTTATAATAAATGGGAGTATTCTTGCAAACGGTTATGCCGATCCATATGCAGACCAATATGCAGTAGATGCAGGTTGTATTTATATTAACGTCTCTTCTTTGATGGGTCATGGCACAATACAAGCGAATGAAGCTATAAAATATTGGCACGGTCAAGGAGGAGGAATGGTTGCCATTTATTATGATGTCATGAACTTTTCTGGAACTATTGAGGCAAAAGGATATAAAGTTGGGACAATATATCTCAAGCCAAAATCTGGATTAGCTACTCTTATTTTGGATGGAAAAAAGCAAAATGTGGAAGGGACAACATCTATAAAAATGAATGAAACTTTAAAAAATTTGGTAATTGTAAACGGTTCAAAATTCAAATTAAAAAAAGGAAGTTTGCTTAATATTGAAGAATTTAATGGAGATGATAAGAATTTAATTATTTACGCAAACACTTCAGTTACAATAGCAGGAAAACTTATTTTCCCTACGGCCAGTAATTTAATAATATTTAGAGGAGCTATACTAGAAGTAAATAGTTCGAACATTATAACAAAAAGAGGCTCCTTTAGTTTTTCAGATTCTGTAATAAATGGGACATTAACAACTTTAGTAGGAGTTCCTCTAATTATTAATTCTGATGTTGTTATAGTCAATGGTAAAATAGACGCAACAGGTAAAGGATATTCCTGCTTCTCTCCAGGATTAGATACAGTTTCAAGAGGGAAATATCATAATTATTCTAGTTATAAAGATCCTAGAGAATTTGGGAGAGTTATTATATCCAATGCAGGTTCTGGAGATTCTGGTGGTATAATTAGAATAAATACAGAGAATCTTACTCTAAATGGAGATATATTATCGAATGGAAAGGTAGATAGTGCTGTCTTAAATTACGCAATAAGTGGAGGTAGTATTTATATAAATACATCTATGTTTTTTGGCGTTGGCACAATTCAAGCAAGGGGAATCTCAAGGAATATTCATCCAGCAGAAGGCGGAATTGTTAGCATTTATTATGATAATACAACTTTTGAGGGAAATATAGATGTTAGTTCCGATAGAGCAGGTGTTATTTACTTAAAAGATAAGAGAGCAAAAGGAATATTAATAACAGACAATAACGGAACCTTTTCTGATTATGATACAGAACTTTCTACTAATGAATGTTTTTTAAGTGTTATTGTTGCTAACGGATCAAAATTAAAACTTGAAAATTCAAATTTATCTTCAAAATTTATAGGCATAGGAAATTACTCAATAATTTTCGAAAATAGCAAAGTTTCTGTATATAATTCTTCTATCAACTTTTCTGCAGAAAATTCTAATATTTCTCTCTATTCTACATATGCGAATTACTTTCTTTCTAATTCTAGCGTATATACTTATTGGAAGCTTATGATAAGAACGAACCTAAATTCATCAAAACTACAAATTTTTGATAATAGAGGAAACTTGATTGCAAATTCTTCAAAAATTAGGAATTTTTCTGTGTTGTTTGGAAATAGAAATTATGTCTATGTTTTAGAGTCTATAGAAAATGAGAATTCTGTTCTCACAAAGAATCCTTATACTATTGTGATTGGTAATTATTCTTTACCTGTTTATCTTATAAGAGATAGAAGTATAAACATCTTTAATTGTAACAACTCCGTTTCTGGTAGTTTACCTGTGATGGCAAATATAAGCTTATACCAGTTTGAAGATTTCTATGATGTTGTTTTTGAAGGAATAAACAAAAAGCCAGTTAGGTCAGCACATGGCAATTTTTTTATATTCAAAAATCTTGTTCCTGGTATGTATTTTTTGTTTGCTAAATCTGGAAACAAGATATATTATTCAGACATTTTTGAAGTTAATTGTAATTCAAATGTAAATATTGCAGAATTTAGAATGGCTACGGAAAATAGATTAATAAACGAAATTGAAAATATTACGCAAAGTCTTATGGATAAAAACACAATTTATTTAGGAAATATAATAAAGTCAGCATATCAAGACA
>CAZJBU010000103.1:0-2725 GCA_964544525.1 uncultured archaeon | reverse complement strand
CTTTAGAAGCAGCTATATAAACTAAAAAACGATATTTACCTGTTAAAATGTTCCAGGCAGGAAAAAACAACCACGCATAAGTTGATTTTGCAAACTCACGAGGTAAGGCAATAATAATATTTTTGTCTGTCTCGGTTAAAAGCTTAGCAAGATGATAATGAACTCTTGATGGTGGCAAGCTGCAATAACGAGGGAAAATTAACTTCATGAGATCAACCAAAGACTTTTTAGTTTTCATCTTTGTAATCTTTTTCTTCTTTCTCTTCCTCCTCGCCTAAAAGTGCTTTTCTTATTTCGCACAATAAAGGTTTAACGCTAATATCATAACTGCTTTCAAGCTTTTCAGGCAATAAACGACTTAACGCAACCTCGCAAGATTTTACTGCGAGCTCTAAAAGAAATCTTTTTCCCAGTTTGCTTTCTGAAATGTCTTTAATCCAATTTTCTTTTTCAGCAAGATCAAAAATTTCTGCAATTGCTTTTTGCTTCTTACCATAAAGAACTGCTTCCCGCTTTTTGATTTCTTCTAAAACTGCATCAAGAAGTTCTTTTTCGTCAATCTTTGCTTTTTCCCTCATTACTTTTAAATATAGACCAAAATCCAGAAATTACAAGCTTTTCATTTTCTTTTAAATTTCTCAAAAAATTCCCAAAATTTTAAAATCTTCCTTTCTCTTTCCCCTCAGAATTCTTCTAACCAGATTTTATCACTATTTTTTAGGTAAAATAAAACTTGACAAAAATAAAATTTTGTTTATATTTTATTTATAGAAAATAAAAACCAAAAAAAGGGAGGACAAAATGATTGTAGTAAAAAGAAAGGCAAGAAAGGAAAAAGAATGTTATTTCTGTCTTAAAAAAATTAAAAAAGGAGAGGAATATTATCAAGTCCTCTTCCCTTTTCAAAGAAGTATAGGAATGGAAGCTATATGTTTAAAATGCTATAAAGATAAAAAACACTAAAAAGGAGGTGATATTATGAAATTAAAAGAATTAGAAAAAAACATTTTAGAAAAAATTAACTTAAACTTAAAAAAATTTGAAACTTTAGATGATGCTATTATTGAAACAATAGAAAACCTTAGTAAAGATTTTTATTTTCTTAATCACTATACCTCATGGCTTGATGGTCGCGGGGGAGATATTCTTTCTGCTCATTTTAAAATTGATAACAAATATTACTGTTGCATGTTTTATGATGAAAACTTAATAAATTTAAAAGAAATTACAAAAGAAATTTATGAAAAAGATAATCCTTTTAATTAAAAGCATAAAAAAGGAGGTAAAAAATGACTAAAAAAGAAGTAAGAGCTTTAAGAGCAAAAAAATTAAGAAATTTCTTAAAAAAAGAAACAGGTATTAGAATCTCTTTACCTTTATCATTCCAATTCGCAAAAGCCTGGGAAAAAGAAGAACTTCCCACTTTTCTTACTGATAAAAATTTAATTCAAATTTATGATCTTCTTTATAAAGTTCATTTGGATAATCAGGATTATTGGAATTATAGACCAACAAAGCTTATGGAGGAATTAAATAAAGTTTTAAAGGAGGTAGGGTAAATGTTAAAAAAATTCTTAAAAGATTATAAAAAAATAAAAAAATTCTTTATTCATGAAGGAACTGTTCCTGCTGTGCGAGAAATAAGAGAAATGGGGGCAGTTCCTCCTCTTTATGTTTTAATTGCAGAAGAACCCTATTTAAATCTTTTCAAATGCATTCCTTTAACAGAACTTGGAATTTTTGTTCCTTATGAGGGTGTGCCGATCTTTAATTTTAAAGACATACCTCTTTCTTTATGTTGCCTTCCATTTTGGATTTATTTATCAAAAGAAATTTTAATAAAGTTTTCTCGCACCATTGCTAAAACAGATGAAAAATCCATTTCCCGATGTTTAGAATTTGTCTCAAAAGCAAAAATTCCTAAAAAAGGAATATTTGCAGAATATATAAATTTTGAAATGGAAAGATTAAGAGATTTAAATACTTATTCGATGCTTAGCTTTATTGAAAAAATACAATAAGGAGGGCAACATGGCAGAAATTTTAGAAAATATTGAAACAATAAAATTTGATCCGAAAGATAAAAAAATCAAAAATTTCATTGATTTTGCATACTTTTCTGGAGGAATTATCGGAGCAGGTGGGCCCTTTGTTAAATGGAAAGAATTTTTGAAATTCCTTTTTAACTCTAATCAAGATATTCCTTATGATAAACATTTGTTTGACTTAATAAGAAAAATTGATGAAGAATTGTGGCAAAAATGGGACTTAGCTTTTAGTTATCACGAAGAAATGCTTATAGGATTAATTTCAAAAGAAGAATTTGAAGAAAAATTAAACAAAATCGAAGAAGAAATTTTTCAAAAATACGGAGACAGATTAATAAAAATAGAAATTAATGGAATTGATGAAATCTATTGTCTTAAACCAATCCCACGCAAAAAAATAAAACTTTCTAAATCCAAAATTAAATAAAACAGGAGGTAAAATCATGCAAGAAATTTTAAAACAAAATTTTATAATCTTAGAAACAAAAAAATTTAAAAAACTCAATGAGTCTTACAAAGAATTCCTGTCTATTTTTTTCAAAATTGAAAGACATGAAATCTTTGATCATCTTATCATTCTAAAAAAAAGAGAAAAATATCTTGGAATTCAAAAATAAAAAATTTATTCGCTTTGAGGCTTTGGAGGATTAATTATTCTCATTTTGCTATTTCTTTCT
>CAZJBU010000102.1:2345-2767 GCA_964544525.1 uncultured archaeon | reverse complement strand
TGTTTAATTGCTAATTCAAAAATATTCATTCCTCACCTCCTTTTAAATTAAAAAAATTAAAAATCTCTCTTCTTCTTTACTTAAACCCAATACTAAATCTAAAATTTGATTTTCAATTAATTTCTTTCTTTTTGTTAATTCCTCATATTCTTTCAATTCTTTTGCAGGTAAGTCCCTTATATTCTTTCCTTCTTTAAGAAAATAGACATAATAACTTTTTCCTTTGTGATAATCCCAGCATTTAACTTTTTTAAAAACTTGAGGATTATTTTTCTCAATTACCAATATTTTGTCTTTTACTTTTAAAAATTCTTTTCTTAGCTCCAAAATCTTATTTATTTTTTCCTCATTAATCATTTTTCCTCCTTTCTAAAATAAATTCTTCTTCTAAAATTAGTTACAAGTGTTTTTTCTTCTTTTCC
>CAZJBU010000102.1:0-2335 GCA_964544525.1 uncultured archaeon | reverse complement strand
ATTTTATAACCTTTTTCTTTCAATTTTTCTTGAATATACTCAAATCTTTTTCTAAATCCCTCTTCATTATTATAATAAATTCTATAACTCCCTTTCCCTTTTGAATATCCTACCAAACAAACAAAGTAACTTCCCAATTCATTTAATTTATGATATTCAAGCAACTCTTTCATTTTACCTCCTTTCTTTTAAAATTTCCTCCAAGACCTTAACATGTGTCTCAAATTCTTTTTTTAAATTACTATCCCTTGTAACTGTCATAATAAACTTTTTTTGCTCCAAAGTTTGTAAAATAGTCTTTGTCTTCCTTCTTTTATAAATTTCTTTATAGCTCCTTAATTCTTCTCTTGTCATTTTTCCTCCTTTCTTAAATTCTCTTTTAAATATTCTAAATGATATTGCCTTAATTTTGCTCTGAAAATAGGATTAGGCAAGTCCTCAATTATTTCTAAAGTTCTTTCTATTCCTAACTTTTTGAAATTTTCTTTTATTCTTTCTTTAATAATTAACTCAATAATTTCTTTCATTTTGCCTCCTTTCTTATAAAACTCTATCTTTTAGAATTCTATAACTTGCGAAAATCTCAGTTAAAAGACAATCTTTTTCATTCTTTATTACTCTATACAGCAAAACCGTGTCTTTTCCAAAGGTAAATCTTTTCTTAAAAACCGCATGAAATAAATGTTTATTAACTTCTAAAAGTAACTCTTTTTCTTTTTTTACTTCTTTAAAAATTCTTTCTTTTTCTTCTTTTAACAATTCTCTTATTTCAATATTAGGTTGTAATAAAGTTAATTTTTTCATTTTTCCTCCTTTCTTTTTTATACTTTTAAAGCTTTTTTAATATCTTCAAACCTATTACTTCTTCAATTAAAATCTCTTTATACATCTTTCACCTCCTTTACTCAATTTTTCTATATCTATCCAACCACCCCGTATAGAAATCTTCGCCATTAATTCTTATTCTAAAATCTCCCCTCTTTCTTATCCTTTGTAATTCCTCAAAGCACTCTTCACAGAAATAAAAAGTATCTTCTACAAATATTCCTTCATTTTCATCCCACTCCGCATAAGCAATTTCATAATCTAAATTTTTACCACAACTATCACACCTTAACATTATCTCACCTCCTCTCTTAAAATATTACCAATAAAAAAGATATAAACCCGACTAAATAACCCAAAATAACTCCTAACCTTATAACCTCCGCCAGATTATTCATTTTACCTCCTTTCCTTTTTTTAAGATTTTAACTTCTCTTATCTTATAAATGTATAAAGAGTTAAAAAATTCTCCTAATCTTACTATCACCTTTTTATCTCTGTATTTTTCTTTTAAAACTTGATTTAATCTTTCCTCTATTAGCATGATTAAATTCCTAAATCTTTAAAAATTTCATTACAATATTTTAATTGTAAATCTATTAATTCTTTAATAATCTTATCTCTTTCTTGATATAATTTCTCTATATTTTTATCTCTTTTATTATTCATTGCTAAGAGAAATTCTCTTAATATTGTTTTACTCAAAATTTTGTCAATTTCTTTTTTTCTCTTCTCTAATTGCCTGATTTTCTTTTTAAGATTTTCTTTTTTCATTTTTAAGCATTATATCCGCATTTCATTAAATCTTTAATTCTTCTCAAGATTCTTTCTTTCATTGACTGAATAAATAAATCTTTAAAAGTTTTATATTCATCAATATAAACATTACCTCCAATATATAATATCTCTTGTATAGTGTAGAATTCGCTACCCTCATCAATAATTTTATATTTCTCATCGCAAGAAATTTTTATCTCTTGCTTGTTTAATATTAATTTCTCAATGTTTTTATAAATTTTAACTAATTCTGCTAATCCTGGCAGGTATTTCTTGAAAATATAATCTTTCTCATCACCAATTAGATTACTAATACAATACGCTCTAAGTTCATTTGGAGAAGTTATATACTCCTCCATAGTTGCACCATTCCTATAATCAACGATATATTCTAAACTATCAATTCTGAATATTTTCCCTAAAAAATGAATAAATTCATGTCTTAAAACCAAATAATTAAATTTGTAAATTCCAATCAAGTATTTATATTTATTTCTTCTATTGATAAAAAATTCTCCTCCCGCCTGCCTGAGTTTAACAATTTCCTCATCATCATAAATCATTATTCTTAGCTTGCAATCTGGAGAAATTTCTTTAATACCATAAAAATTTTTATAAAATTTAATTGTTTTCTCCAATTCTTGCCTAATCTTATTATAGTTATAGCTTTTATTATTAAATGCAAAAACAGAAATTTTTATATTTTCAATCTTGAATTTAACTTTTAAATCTT
>CAZJBU010000101.1:0-2775 GCA_964544525.1 uncultured archaeon | reverse complement strand
AATTTGATGTTTTGAAATATGGAAAAGTATTATTTGCTAGGAATCCTTTTATTTTGAAAGTAATAAAAGAAAAGACAATTTTGGATTATTTAGAACATAAGTGGCTATGGGAACAATATTTTAAGATTAGAAAAGAAAGTGGAGAATGGTACATATAACCAAAGTGAATTTTTTAATAAAGAAAAAAGATATACGCTAGCTTTTTTAATTCAGCAGATAGCAAATGAGTGCATAAGTTTGGGAAATCATATTATTAGTGAGTTTGATTTAGGTACTCCAGAAACATACAAAAACATTTTCGAAATTTTAGAAAAGGAAGGTTTCATTTCCAAAGAGATATCTACTAAAATGAAAGAATTTGTAGAAATAAGAAATATAATTGCACATGTATACAGAGCATTTTCAAATAAAGATTTGATAAGGGCTTATAGAAACATAGACTGGATAGAAAAATATGTGAATTCCTTGATAAAGAAGATAGAGAAAGTAGAAAGTAATTGAATTAAAAATAGCTTGATCATTGTTCAAAAATTTTTCCAAGAATCTCTTTTTATGCTCATAGAATTTGTAAAAGGCAAAGGAAATAAAAGGTTGCCTAAAGTGTTTAAGCCATATTTAAAGAAATGGTTTTATTCCAAATTTGAGGAACTTACTCCTCCGCAAAGATATTCTTTTAAATTGATTTTGAAAAGGGAGAATGTGCTTATCGCTTCGCCCACAGGCTCCGGAAAAACTTTGGCAGGTTTTTTGGCGATTCTAAATTTCTTATTTGATCTAGCTGAAAAAGAAAAACTGGAAAATAAAGTCTATTGTGTTTATGTTTCTCCGCTAAGAGCTTTGAATAATGATGTTAGGAGGAATTTGGAAGAGCCTTTGAAAGAAATTAAAGAAATCGCAAAAAAAGATTTTGGAAAGGAATTAGAAGAAATAAGAATAGGGCTTAGAACTTCAGACACAAAAGGAAGTGAAAAATCAAGACATTTGAAGAAGGTGCCTCATATCTTAATAACTACGCCAGAATCTTTGGCAATAATATTGAATGCACCAAAATTTGCAGATGCATTAAAAGGCGTAGAATTTGTTATTATTGATGAAATTCATGAACTTGCCTCAAGTAAGCGCGGGGTTCATCTTTCTCTCTCTTTAGAAAGGCTTGTTGATATTGCAGGAAAAGAATTTACGAGAATAGGGTTAGGAGCAACTCTTTACCCTTTAGAAGAAGCTGCCAAATTTTTGGTAGGGAACAATAGGAAATGTAAAATCATAGATGTATCTTGGGAAAAGCCATATGATATCAAAGTTGAAACTCCTCTAAAAAATATTGTATGGGCCTCGGCCGAGGAGATAAACCATGCTTTGTATGAAAGGCTAGATAGCCTTATTCAACAACATAAAACAACATTGATATTTACTAATACTCGTTCAGGAACAGAGAGAGTAGTTTTTCATTTAAAGGAAAGATGGAAAGATAGATATGAAGATTTGGATAAAGATTTTGAGCTTATAGGAGCGCACCATAGCTCTTTGGCAAGGGAACTCAGGCTAAATATAGAAGAAAAGCTTAAGAAAGGTCTGCTTAAAGCTGTTGTTTGTTCGACCTCTTTAGAGCTTGGAGTAGATATTGGTTATATAGATTTAGTTGTTCAAATAGGCTCTCCAAAATCAATAACAAGAGCCATTCAAAGAATTGGTAGGGCAGGCCATAAATATAAGGATGTAGCAAAAGGTAGAATTTTGGTTCTGGATAGAGACGATCTGGTAGAATGCTCGGTAATGCTGAAATGTGCTTTAGAAAAAAAGCTTGATAAATTTAGCATTCCGAAAAATTGTTTGGATGTTCTTGCTCAGCATATAGTTGGCTTAGCATTAACAAAGAAATGGAAGGCTAAAGAAGCTTTTGATTTAGTGAAAAGGAGCTATTGCTATAAAGATCTTTCCTGGGAGGATTTTGAGAAGGTTTTAGAATACCTTTCTGGCTATTATGTTGAGTTAAAAGATAGAAAGGTTTATGGAAAAATTTGGTACGATAAGGAGAAAAAGGAGTTCGGAAGAAGAGGAAAATATACAAGAGTTATATATTATCTGAATATAGGCACAATCCCAGACGAAGTTAAAATAGATGTTTTTTCTTATCCTAAGTATAAATACATAGGCTCGATAGAAGAAGACTTTTTGGAAAGGCTAAAGAGAGGCGATATTTTTGTGCTTGGAGGAAAAACTTATCGTTTTCTATTTGCTAGAAGTTTAAGGGCTTATGTGCAAGAGGTAAAAGAAGCTTTACCTACTATACCAAATTGGTTTTCAGAGACTTTACCTTTATCATTTGATTTAGCAAGAGAAATTAGAAAGTTCAGAGAAGAAATGGAAAAAAGGATTAGGAAAGAGAGCAAAGGAAAGATAATAGAATGGATAACCAAAAACTACCCTGTTGGAAAAATCGAGGCAACCAATATTTATGATTACTTTTTAGAGCAATTCAAGTTTGCTGAAATTCCAAAAGAAAATGAAATCTTAATAGAGGATACAAGAGATTTGGAAAAAAGAAGATTTATAGTCTTTCATGCTTTATTTGGAAGAAGAGTAAATGATGCTTTATCAAGAGCATTTGCTTTTATTCTTTCAAACAAATATTCTTGTGATATCGCAATAACTATTAGCGATAATAGTTTTGCTTTTCATTTGCCTTATAGTTACGGAATTGACTTTGAGGAAGTGTTAGAAGAATTATTAGAGCAAGATTTAGAAGATCTCTTAAAGAAAAATATAAGGAGGGCT
>CAZJBU010000100.1:0-2797 GCA_964544525.1 uncultured archaeon | reverse complement strand
CTTAGATCTAACATACTTCTGAAATTTCCTGATTCATCGATGAGGTTTATTCCTATATCACTTAAGAATTGAACTACTTTTGATTCGTCCTTATAAAAAGGATGTATGTTTGAATAGAGCAAGGCTTTATGCAAAGGCCTATTAACCCATCCAAAGACATTAAGTCCTTTTTGAATTTTTATTCTCCCCAATCTCTTCGCATAATCTACCAGATTCTTGTTCTCTCCTTCAAAAACCTGATTATCGCCTATAGCTCCAACTATTGCCAAATCAACCAAATCTTTATTCGATATATCTAATTTTGTTGCTAAAAGAAAGGCTACGCCAGCGCCACAAAGAATTCTGTTTTCCAAGATAGGATTGATATGTTCTATATTTTCACTTGTTTTTTCTTTAGAGGGCTGGTGATGATCTAAAACAATAATCTTCTTATCTAACCTTTCTAAAAGTTCTAAATATCCTGAACCTAAATCAGAGAAAATCAATAGATCTTCATCTGTATTTTCTAATTTTGATATTAACTCGCTATCTACTTGCTTAGCTATGTCGATTATGAATTCTTTGCCCTCTCTCTCTAAGGCTTTCTTTAAAATAGCGGCAGAACAAAGGCCGTCGCAATCATAATGAGAAACTATCCTAATTGTTTTTGCTTTTCTTATTTCTGAAACAGCTTTTCCAAAATCCATATTAAAATAAATAGTGTAAAAATTTAATTACCAATATCTAAACCTTTTCTTCAATCTTTCCTCTGGCCTTCCTAAAATAACATCTCCTTTGACTTTTAGATTTTTGTTTTGAAATAGGAAGGTTGTTCCCATTTTTGGAATTTTTTTTATGCCTTTTTTTGTTTTTACTTCGAAAGTATTTTTTGTTTCCCAGTAAATTTCTCCTTCCAATCCTTCCAACGCTTTGTTCTTTGCTTCTATAACTTTGATTTTCTCTCCTATAAATTCTGATCTCAGAAAATTTTCAATTTCTTTCCAATTCTTCATAAAAATATTTTTTGATGTTAAATTTATTTTTTCAATTTTTTCTCGACTTTTGCTACTAAGTATTTAGTTTTAAGGAAAACATCAGGATTTACAGAGATGCTATCTATACCTAACTTAACTAAAAACTTGACATACTCTTCATATTCGCTTGGCGCTTGGCCGCAAATTCCAACATATTTTCCTTTTCTCTTTGCAATTTTAATTAATTGTTCTATTGCTCTTAAAACCGCCTCATTTCTCTCATCAAATTTTAATTTTTCGTTGTCTCTGTCCATCCCTAAGGTTAATTGTGTTAAATCATTACTTCCAATTGAAAAACCATCAAATAACCTAGCGAATTTATCTGCTAGAATGATATTTGAAGGAATCTCCGCCATAACATACACTTTTGTTTTCTTTCTTAATCCATGCTTCTTTAATATATCTATAACAGCCTCCGCTTCTTCTAAAGTTCTACAGAAAGGAACCAACAAAGATATATTTTTTAAGCCAAATTCATCCCTAACTTTGAGCATAGCTTTTAATTCCAATTCAAAGGCAGGTCTAAATTCTTTACTTATATATCTTGATGCGCCTCTCCACCCTAGCATAGGGTTATTCTCTATAGGCTCATATTTTTTACCTCCTTCTAAATTTGCATACTCATTTGTTTTGAAATCCGAAAACCTAACAATAACTTCTTTCGGATAAAATGCACAGGCAATCCTTCCTATACCTTCAGCGAGCTTATCTATATAAAATTTCTCTTTTCCTTTTTCTATAGCGTATAAAGGATGCAATCTTATCCAAGAAGCAATTATATTTTCTTCTCTTGCTAAGCCTATGCCATCGCATGGCAAATATGCCAAATCAAATGCTTGTTCTGGAGTACCTAAAATAAGCATAACCTTTGTTTTTGTTTTTGGTATTTTAGAGATTTTAATTTTCTTTACTTCATATTTTAGCTTCCCTTCCCATACAATACCCTTCTCTGAGGTGCAATCTACCGTAACTAATTTTCCTGTTTTTAAGATAGAAGTTGCTCTTTCAGCACCTACTATGCAAGGAACCCCAAGTTCTCTCGATACTATTGCCGCATGCGAAGTGATACCTCCTTTCTCCGTTACAATTCCAGAGGCAATTTTCATGATAGGTTCCCAATCTGGGTTTGTCATCTCCGTTACCAACACTTCTCCTTTTTTAAATCTTCCTATATCTTTAACATCCTTTATAACATTTACTTTGCCAACTCCAATTTTCCTTCCTATCGCTAATCCCTCTACCAATTTTTTACTTTTTTCTTTTAGGATATAATTCTCCATTACTAACTCTTTTTTTATAGCATGCACTGTTTCAGGCCTTGCCTGAACAATGTAAAGTTTTCCATTTATCCCATCTTTCGCCCACTCTATATCCATTGGTCTTTTATAATGTTTTTCTATTGCTATAGCATACCTTGCTAGTTCCTTTATTTCCTTATCGTTCAAAGCATACTTTTCCCTTTCTTTCTTTTCTACTGGTTTAGAGCAGGTTCCTTTTAGACCTTGCTTAAACACACACTTTATTTTCTTTTCTCCCAGCTCCTTAGAAACTATTGCCAAAGTTGGTTTAAAAACATAGTAAGTATCTGGTATTACTTTGCCTTGTACTATAAATTCTCCTAGACCATAAGAAGCCTCTATACAAACAACATCTCTGAAACCTGAATTAGGATCTAAAGTAAACATAACTCCCGAGCAAGCTAGATCAGAGCGCGCCATGTATTGCACTCCAACACTTAAATAAACATTTAATTGGTCAAATCCCTTATCATATCTGTATGAAAT
>CAZJBU010000099.1:0-2840 GCA_964544525.1 uncultured archaeon | reverse complement strand
TCCATCTACTGCACCTATACAGCAGGGGGAACAGATGTAACCGTAACTCCAGCAGTTCAGACAATAACAAGTAGCCAGCCATCACCGACAATATCAGCCCAAAAGAATATAACCATATCAACAGCAACCCAGACATTAGCATCAGCCTTATTAGCAATTACCCTCTCATTAGGAGCAGGGATTGGAGTAAACGCACAGACAGGAACGATTAGCCAATTAAGCCCGACGGTATCTACTCAAAAGCAGGTAACAGTTACTCCGAATACTCAGACAGCCAGTTTTAGCCAGCAAAGCCCAGCGGTGTTAACGCAGGGGAGTATTAGTATTTCAGTATCAGTTCAGGCAATTAGTTTTAGTCAGTTAACTCCTACAGTAACTACTCAAGAGAGTGTTAGCATTTCAGCAAATGCCCAGACGAGTAGTTTTAGCCAGTCGAGTCCCACAATAACTGCCCAGAAGCAGGTAATGATTGCCCCAAATGTCCAGACAATTACTTCCAGCCAGCCAGCAGTTTCTGTTAGCACAGGAGGAGCAAGTTGGCTATCTGGCTATACAACTCGCAGAAAACTAACAATAGACCATACCAAGATAGATTCAGACCTGACCGATTTCCCAGTTCTTGTAAAACTGACAAGTTCCAATTTTGACTTTTCAAAATCAAACTCGGATGGTCACGATATCAGATTTACCAGTTCAGACGGCACAACCTTATTAAAATACGAAAGAGAAAGGCACGACTCTACTAATCAAGTGGCAGAATACTGGGTAAAAATCCCTTCGGTTTCAAGTTCAGCGGACACGGAGTTTTATATTTACTACCGAACCGATGACACGGCTGATGGAGCAGACCCGACGAATGTGTGGGATAGTAATTTTAAGGCGGTATATCACTTAAAAGATTTAACCACTTCCTCTGTTGAAGATAGTACTGCGAATGATAATGACGGGACAAAAAAGGGAACAAATGAACCAACAGAAGTAGATGGAAAGATTGATAAAGCACAGAATTTTGATGGGTCAGATGATTATATATCAGCACCTGATTCGGCAAGTTTAGATATTACTGGCGAGATAACAATTGAATTTTGGGCTTGTTTTGATTATCTTTCGGGGACTCGCTCTCCAGTAATGAAGCATAACGATACTAATGATAGAGGTTATGGAACTTGGTGGAATGCAGACGGTATGAATTTTCAAGCAAGCAGTGATGGAACAGGTTCCACCGCCTATGGTGGATATACTGCATATAACGAAACAGGAGTTTGGCGGTATTGGGCGTTTACTTTTGTTCCTACCAGCGGTTCAAGAGAATTAAAAATTTACAAAGATGGAGTTTCACAAAGTGTTACTCTTGGTGACACTACTTTTCAAGGAGATACAATTTATAATTCCAGCCAACCGTTAAGAATTGGCAGTAAAAGCAATGGGGATTGGTATGTTGATGGAAAGATTGATGAGGTTAGAATATCATCTGTTAAAAGAAGTGCCGCTTGGATAAAAGCCTCCTACCATACAGAAAACGATACCTTATTAACCTACGGGAGCGAGGAGACATCGGGAGCAAGTGTAACCGTAACCCCAGCGACTCAGACAATCACTTCAAGCCAGCAGACAATTTCCGTCAATTACGATTACCAGATTTCGGTATCAGCACAAACAGCCAGTTTCGCCCAGCAAAGTCCCACAATAACAGCCCAAGAGAGCGTCAGCGTTTCAGTATCGGTTCAGACGATTAGTTCTAATCAGTTAAGCCCGACAATAGCAACCCAAAAGAGCGTTAGTATATCGGCGAATACCCAGACAATTACAGGTAGTCAGTTAAGCCCGACAGTATCAGCACAGAAGCAAACAACGATTACTCCCAGTGTCCAATCAATCAGTTCTTCACAACCTGCAATTGCCGTCAATTATGGCTATCAGGTCTCAGTATCAGCAGAGACGGCTGCTTTCAGTCAGTTAAGCCCGACAATAACTACCCAGAAGAATGTCAGTATTTCGGCAGGCGTTCAGACAATAACGGCTAATTTATTAAGCCCGACTCTGTTGATACAGGGACAGATAACGATTACCCCGAATGTCCAGACAATCAGTTCTTCCCAGCCAGCAATCTCTGTTAATTACGATTACCAGATTTCAGTATCAACGGAAACG
This sequence comes from uncultured archaeon, assembly GCA_964544525.1. Taxonomy (GTDB): domain Archaea; phylum Aenigmatarchaeota; class Aenigmatarchaeia; order QMZS01; family QMZS01; genus CAZCGS01. The sequence continues at coordinate 689 of CAZJBU010000099.1, read as the reverse complement.
GCCAGTTTTACCCAGTTAAGCCCGACAATATCAATAGCAGGGAATGTCAGCGTCTCGGCGGGAGTTCAGAGTTTGACCGCTTCCCAGCCGTCTGCTACGATTAAAGGAGAAGCAGTATTCCCAGCAGGAGTTCAAACAATATCCAGTTCTTTATTAAGTATTGCGGTTAAAACAGGGGCAGGGATTTCAGCAAGCACCCAAAACATAACAGCAGGTCAGTTAAGCCCCACAATATCTGTTTATGCGACAATAACGGTTACGCCAGATGTCCAAACGCTTACCTTTAGCCAACTTGCAATTAAATGGAAATGGACAAACGAACAAATGCATACTTCCAGTTGGACTAACGAAACAATGCATACTTCCAGTTGGACTAACGAAACAATGCATACTTCCAGTTGGACTAACGAAACAATGCACTAATATGGAAAACGAAATCTTTCAAATCATCACAAACATATCTTGGGCAGGAGTAGGCGGATTGTTCGTCTATTATGTCCTTAAACCGCTTGTAGGGATAATTTCCGTAAGAATAAACGGCAAAGACAACGGGAATTTAAGAAAGAAAGTAGAGGAATTAGAAAACAACCACTACAAGAGTTTGAAAGAGGAAGTTGAAAGATTAAGAGGCAATATAGAAGGTTTAGGAGGCAGAATAAGGAATTTAGAAATAAAGGTCGCTAAATTAG
>CAZJBU010000098.1:0-2858 GCA_964544525.1 uncultured archaeon | reverse complement strand
TCTCCATTTTTTTGCCCTTTCTATTTAATAAGCTGATACAATTCCTAATTGCCTTGCCCTTTCTGTTGCCTCAACCCCCCATATATCATATTCTTCTAAATTCAGACTATCCTCAACTTCTTTATACTTTTTAACCGCCAGTTTTCCAATCTCATAAAGCAATTTAGCAATTTTAGGATACTCTTCCCATATAGCATCATCAAAATCAGAAGAAAAAATTGCTCCTCTTACTCCACCACCTAAATAATTACATCCGGCGCCAAAATATCTCGGTAACCTTGCTTCTAAATAGTAAGGGTCATAATCCTTATTAACAAAACCGCCTATCTCAAAAGCTAACCATCTACTATTTATTCCTATCCCACCACCTCTATAACCTATATCATAATGTATTTTTCCTTCTTCCTCAGCCAATTTCCAAATTTCTTCAGCCCTCTTCTTATAGGTTTTAGCCACCTTGCACCTCCTTTTTTTAATCTAAATGTTTAAAAAAATGTATCTGAGCTTCTGTAGAGCTTCTTAAAGCTATTTCAATAAATTTTTTCTTTAACTTCTCATATTCCTCTTGTGATAATTCTTTCTTTGCTTTCCTGAGTGCAAGAATTGCATCATATGCATCAGCTTCAGTTCTCCAGATTCTCATCCTTCCACCTCCTTTTTTCTTACATTTTTCTCTATCCATTCTTCCTTTAAAATTTCTTTACATTCTTTACAAACCCTTTTTCCCAACCAACCTACTGTGTTCCACCATTCTGTCCTTTTCCCGCATCTTTCACATCTTACCTTCATCTCCTCCCCTCCTTTTTTAAACTAAATACCTCTTTAGTCTTCTTTTTCTTTACAGCATTCGCATTTCATTGTCTCCCTCTTTTCTTTGCCTATTTTTCACTTTTTTATCTCCTTTATTACTGGCTTTTTATTTACTTCTATCTCTATACCAAATCTTTCTTTTAGAAGTTTATTAAACTCCTCAACTGCTGATTTATAACTTTTAAAATCTTTAAATAAACCATTTGCTACATCATTTGTATAAAAAAATCTGTAAACTCTACCTTTAATATTTCCTTGAAACCAGAAAACATCTTTATTATATTTGTCTATAAGTGAAAAATAGTGATAACCAATTAAATGTTGCTGAGAAGGAAAATAGTCTTTTTCTTCTTTTGTTTTTGATAGATGCTCTAAGATTATTCCTTCTTCTATTCTAAAATCATTAATTTTTATACTTCTAAATTTTACTTTTTCTTTATCTAAATATGTTGTGCTTAATCCTTTTACTCTATGTTTTATCCATTTTGTTTTCCATTCTGAAAATTTTACTTTCATTCTATCCTCTTTTTTGTAAGCTCTTACTGACATGATTTCCACCCCCTTTCTTTACACAATTAATACTTCCATTTTCTCTTTCCCATTATTAACCCAAAAAGAGATAACTCCAGCAACTGAGTGAAAAACCTTACCTATTTTTTTAGAAAAAATAAAGCAGTGAAATTCTTTTTTTCCTTTTTAATAAGAAGGAACTTCTTTCTCCTTTATCTTGCCATCTGGAGTTGCTACTTCAAAAATATTAACCCAGCCATATTCATGACCAGGATAGACTTCATCTCCATCATATCCCCCTACACATCTTATTATCACTTCTCTCCCTGTCTTCTTTGCTTCTTCTAAAGCTTTCTTTCTTTTTTCTTCAAGCTCTTTTCGTTTTCTCTCTAACTCTTCTTTTTTCCTTCTCTCTTCTTCTTCAATTTCTTCAAATGCTTGCTGTAAATATTCATTATCCAGCCTTATTCTTCCCCAATATCCGCCCTGAAATAATGTATTATAAAGAGCTGTTCTTATATCTGTTTTTTCTACATTTAGTTTTTTGAACCAGTCTTCAAAGCTTTCACTTTTTGCTATTACTCTATCAATTGCTTTTTCTACTTTTTCAATAAACTTACTATATTTTTCACTTGCTCTTGCTCTTTCAGAAAGCTCATCACAAGAAGCATAAATTTTTCCTGTATCCCCTCCAATCGCAAATAAAACCGTCTTTGTCTGTTTTATTTCTTTCTCAAATTGTTCATCATTAAGTTGCTTTACTTTTTCATTACATTCTTTAATAAACTCTTCTATTCTTCTGTAATCATCTTTAGAAATTGAAATATAAATGCTTTGAACATTTTGAGTAATATTGTAAGTCTCTTTAAATTTCTTTAACTCTTCATTTTTTAAATAAACATGCACACAATAATAGTCTTTTTTTACTGTAAGATGAAATCTAAGATTTTTTAAGTTTGCTTTTTCAATATCTAATCTTACATTTTTAGCAGAGCCTCCTATAATAGTATCGTCTTCAGTCTCATCATAAAACTTTACTGCAAGCTCTACCCCTCTTAATGATTTTATACAGAGTTTGTCTTTAAGTTCCATAACCACCTCCTTTTTAATCCAACCCCAACTTTTTTATTAACCTTTTCCTTACTTTTCTGAGATTCTCCTCTTAATTTACTTTTTGCCTCTTTCACACAGGCAAAGGGATGCCTGCAACTTTTTTTGCTAAAACTTCTCCTAACATACTTAAAAACTCTGTATAGTCTTCATCTTTCTCTTGAATTTCTCTCACCGCTGTTACCCGCCATCCATGGATCTCAGGAATGGCGGATGCAACTTGATGTTGTAATACAAATTTCTTAATGCAATCATTTTTCCTATCCACAACGGCATACACAACCGTTGTGGACGTATTAGATGCCCAATCTACATCTTGTGGGTCGTATCCCAAGTCTACAAAAAACTTTGCAAAGAAATCTGACCTGCAAATTTCTTTAAACTCCATATCATCACCCCCTTTCAATATATCATCATTGCACAATATA
>CAZJBU010000097.1:0-2925 GCA_964544525.1 uncultured archaeon | reverse complement strand
CTTAATAGACAATCTAGATGAAGGAGTTATAGAGCAGGTAACTAATGTTGCAACTTTGCCTGGAATTCAAAAGTTTTCTTTTGCTATGCCAGATGCCCATAGGGGCTATGGCTTCCCTATTGGCGGAGTTGCAGCATTTGATGAGCAGGAAGGAGGTGTTATTTCTCCTGGCGGGGTGGGCTACGATATTAATTGCCTATCCCCTAACACAAAAATTTTGACAGAAGATGGATATACTATAAAGATAAGTTCTCTTAAAAATTTAGATATACATCTCAAAATTTTTAATTTAAAAGAAAAGAGCAATGATCATTCGCCTATGCTCTTTTTATCAGAGAGAGAAATTCAAAAAGATGAAAAAATCCTCAGAATAAGAACTAAATTTGGGAGAATAATTGAATGTAGCGAAGAACATCCTATTTTAACATCGAAGGGTTATCTAAAAGCAAAAAATCTAAAGAAAAATGAGAAATTGGTTATATTTCCTTTTGAAGGTGTAGATTACATTAAACCTAAAGAAGAGACTATTTTAAAGGAAAAAGACTTTATTAATCAAGACAAGCAGATTGTAAATTTCCTTAAAAAAAGAAAACTTCTACCTTTAAAGCTAAGCAATCCTAAGATAGGTATATTAGCTAGAATTTTAGGCTTTTGCTTGGGAGATGGAGATATATGTAAAGAGAAAAGTAAAAATAGGGTAAGATATATAACTCACTTTTATGGAAAAAGAAAGGACTTAGAAAAATTAAGGAAAGATATTATAAAACTTGGCTTTAAACCTTCTAGAATCTATTCAAGAAAAAGAACAATAAAAATAAAGACTGCTTGGAACAGAGAGTATAAATGCGTAAGCGAGGATAATATGATTAAGATTTGTTCAAATTCGTTTGCAATTCTTTTAAATAAGTTAGGTATGCCTATAGGCAAAAAAATTTCTTCTCCATTTGAAATTCCTAAATGGATAACTATATCTCCTCTATGGATAAAAAGAAATTTTTTGGCAGGGTTGTTTGGGGCTGATGGAAGTTTATGCACTATGAAAGGATACACACCTTTACCTATTTCTTTGACTTTGACAAAAGAAGAAAAGTTAGAAAGTAATCTGCTTCAATTCTTCCAGGATTTAAAGCAGATACTAAAAGAATTTGGAATAGAAAATGTTATAATCTACAAGGTAAAATCCTTAAAAGGTAAAGTTTGTTATCGTTTATCTATAATTAACGAAAATAGTATATATCTCTTCCTTTCAAGAATTGGGTACGAATATGCAAAGGAAAAGAAAGAAAAAGGGCTATGGATAGCAGAGTACTTAAGGAGAAAAATAGCTATAAAAAAGATGAGAGAAGAAGGAATAAAAATAGCAAAAGAAATTCATCAAAAGACAGGAAGTTTATGCCAAGCTGTCTCAATGGTAAGTGGAGAATATATAAACTCAAGATTAATAGAGAGGCACATTTACTCTTCTCCAAATGAAGTAAGAATTGCTTATTCCTTTGACAAATTTGAAGATTTTTTGAAAGAATATTGTTTAAGTGGAGGTTTCGTATTTGACGAAATTATAGAGATAGAAGAGATAAAACCAACATACTCTAAACTATATGATATTGGTGTAAAACATAGTTCCCACAATTTCATAGCAAATAATGTAGTTGTGCACAATTGCGGGGTTAGAATCCTAAAAACAGATCTAACAATAAAAGAGGTTAAACCAAAATTAAAAGAGCTTATTGAAACTTTGTTTAAGAATGTTCCTGCTGGAGTTGGGGCCAGAGGAGCAATAGAAAAACTCGACAATAAGACTCTTGATGAAGTTATGCAAGAAGGTGTAAATTGGTGTTTAAGAGAGGGTTATGCAACTGAAAAAGATAGAGAACATTGCGAAGACTATGGTAGATTAAAAGATGCAAATCCAGAAAAGATAAGTGAAAAAGCGAGAGCAAGAGGAAGAGATCAGCTTGGTACTTTAGGCTCTGGAAATCATTTCTTAGAAATTCAAGAAGTAACAGATATTTTTGATGAAGAGGCTTGCAAGGCTATGGGTATCTCTGAGAAAGGGCAAATTTGTGTAATGATTCATTGTGGTTCTCGTGGTTTTGGACATCAGGTAGCAACAGACTATTTAAGAATTATGGAAAAAGCTATGAATAAATACAAAATTCCTCTAATTGATAGAGAACTAATGTGTGCTCCTATCCAAAGCGAAGAAGGACAAAGTTATTGGCAGGCTATGTGCTGCGCAGCCAACATAAGTTTTGCAAATAGGCAAGTTATAACTTATTTGGTAAGGAAATCTTTTGAAAAAGTTTTCAAACAGAGTTGGGAAGATTTAGGTATAGAACTGATTTATGATGTTTGCCATAATATAGCAAAAAAGGAAGAGCATGAGGTAGATGGAAAAAGAAAGCTGCTTTATGTCCACAGAAAAGGGGCTACCAGAGCTTTACCTAAAGAGCATGAATTATTACCAAAAGCTTATAAAAGTATAGGACAACCTGTTCTAATTCCAGGAGCTATGGGAACTGAAAGTTATGTTTGTATAGGTTTAGAAGGAGCAAAAGAAACATTCTATTCCTGCTGTCATGGTGCAGGAAGGGTTATGAGCAGAGCGCAAGCAAAAAGAATGTATAGAGGGGAAAAAATAAAAAGAGAGTTAGAAGAGCAAGGTGTTATTGTTAGAGCAAAGTCAATGCCTGGTTTAGCTGAAGAAGTGGCTAATGCTTACAAAAATGTTTCTGAAGTAGTTAAGGCTGTTGTTGAGGCTGGCTTGGTAAAACTTGGCTTTAGAGTATTTTCTATAGGGAACATTAAAGGATAATTAAATCCACCAAAATGTTTTGCAGAAATTTTCTCCAAAAATATAGCAAGAAGGGTTGTCAAAGGAGCCATTTAAATCTTCTTTCACCTTCTTTGCAAAATCTACGATTA
>CAZJBU010000096.1:0-2945 GCA_964544525.1 uncultured archaeon | reverse complement strand
TATGCCCCGATAGCTCAGAGGTAGAGCGGCGGTCTCGTAAACCGCAGGTCCCGGGTTCAAAGCGGGGAGTTCTTCCCTGCACCCCTTATAAATAATAAGGCTTCACCCTTTCCAAACCCCTATTCTTTCATCTCATGCAACCGGAAACACTTTATCCGCAGTCTTTTTGCTTTGAACTCAAGGGCATCCCGGTCGGGGCTTTTGGAATTCAACAAAAATATAGACTTCAACTTTAAAGTAAATTAAAAAACATTTATTTTTCCATCCACTATTTTCCGAGTTATTTCTGGAATGTTTTGTAATTCCTCATCAGCTATTTTTCTCGCTTTATCTTCTATTTCCTTGGAGTAAGGAATAAGCTTAATACTTAAAACTTGGGGTTGTGTTATTGGCTTGCCTATCTGAGAAAGGATTTTTACATAAACTTCTTTTACTCCAAGCTCGTTGTAAATTCTATTTGCAATTTGGAAGGATAAAATGTTGTAAATTTTTCCGGTATGGGTTTTGGGATTTTTTCCTGCACATGCCTCTAAACTCATAGGTCTATTAGGGGTTATTAAGCCGTTAGCTCTATTTCCTCTACCAACTTCACCATCATCTCCGCACTCTGCAGAGGTTCCGCTGATGGTTAGGTAAATTGAGCCTTCCTCATAGTTGTCTGCAGTATTGAAATCTATCAAAGTTTCATTTTCGAGCTCTTTCTCCAAAAACTTCCTTATTTTTTCTAGAATTTTTTCCTTCTTTTCCTTATAATCGAAAATGTCAGAAATGTATTTGCTTATAAAGGCTCCTGCAACCGTTATCCTTATTTTATCCTTTATCCTTAAACCCATAACTTTGATGTCGCTACCTAACTCTGGATGTTCCTTTTTAAAGCTAGGGGAGTTCAAATATTTTTCCAGATTTAAAACAGCTCTCTCCAATTTTGAGAGAGGGGCATAACCTATGCCAAAAGAGGTGTCGTTTGCAAGGATTTCCTTGGAAAATAAAGACCTTAAATCTATTGAACCTTGCCTTATTTTTGGTTCTATAATAACTCCACTTTCTACATCTAAATTTGGAAGTATTTTTTTAAGATAATCTTTGGTTGCCTCTATTGCAATCTCATCTACAGGTATTTTTTCTCCTTCAAATTCTTTGGTAGCCCTCCCAGCCAAAACCAAGGTTATAGGCTCTATTATCTCTCCTCCCCCGAATTTTGGCAAGGTTTCCCCTGCAGAAAGTAAAACCTTATCAACATTGTGGTGTAGAATGTTGTTGTACCTTTTCTCATATTCTTTGCATAATCTTCTGGAAATTTCTTCAGCAATTCCATCGCAAAGAGAATCAGGATGTCCTAAACCTTTTCTTTCAACTATCTCTATCTCTTCCTCTTCTATAGGCCTTCTTTTAAATTCTGAAACAATAATCATAAATTTTTAAGAAGCAAATATTTAAAATGGTAAAAAGTTTGTTCGAGCCAAAATCTATAGCGGTAATAGGAGCTTCAAGGGATGAAAGAAAGGTTGGGCATATTATCCTAAAAAACCTGAAAACAGGATTTAAAGGGAAATTATTTGCTGTAAATCCGTTTGCAGAGAAAATATTGGGGATTAAATGTTATGAAAGTTTAGAGGAAATAGGAGAAAAAGTTGACTTAGGAGTCTTTGCGGTAAAAGCTGAAATCGTAGTTGAGATTTTGGAAAAAGTTAAGAATTTGGAAAACGCAATTGTAATTTCCTCAGGGTTTAAAGAAGCTGGAAATGCTGAGTTAGAAGAAAGACTTAAAAAAATAGGTAAAAGAAAAGGTATAAGGATTTTGGGTCCAAATTGCTTTGGCTATCAAAACCCTTGGTTGGGAATAAATACAACCTTCTCAAAAATGTGTAACAAAGGAAAAATAGCGATTGTTTCTCAGTCCGGTGCCTTAGGTGCTGCATTCATCGACTTCGCACTAAGCCAAAACATAGGTATCTCAAAGTTTATCTCTGTGGGAAACATGGTAGATGTTGACTTTGGTGATATAATTGAGTATCTAAGCAAAGATAAGGAAACTGAAAGTATTTTAATATATCTGGAAGGGCTGAAAAACGGAAGGAAATTTTTTAATGCTGTAAAAAAATCAAAGAAAAGGTTGTTTATTTTAAAGGCTGGAAAGAGTAAAAAAGGTGCGGAGACTGCAAAAACCCATACAGGAGCTTTAGCAGGAGAGTATTTGATATATCGAGGTATTTTCAGGCAGTTAAAGATTGGTGAATTATCTTGTGTAGGAGATTTCTTTTGGGTAGCAAAATTGCTAAATAACTTTGGAAATGGAAAGAAAGAGATTGTTGGAATTACAAATGCAGGAGGATGCGCTACATTGTTTGCAGATGCTTGCGAAAAATATAGAGTCAAATTAAAAAAATTATCTAAAAAAGAAATTGAAATGTTAAATAAAATCTTGCCAAAGATGTGGAACAGGAAAAATCCTATAGATATTATAGGGGATGCTACCCCTGAAAGGTTTGAAAAGGTAATCAAAACTCTTAGAAAAAAAGGTAGGATTTTAGTGGTTATGGTAACTCCACAGCAAATGACAAATCCAAAGGAAGTCGCGAGAAGAATTTTAAAGTACAAAAAAGATTGTTGCTGCGTATTTATAGGTGGTAAAGAAATGAAAGATGCAAAGGAATATTTGAGAAAGGGTGGTATTTTGTGCTTTGATTGGGTTGATGAATGTGCAAGGATATTAAAGTACATTTCAAAATAATTTTTGTGGAAGTCAAAATAGTTGGATTGGATTTGGCTGGGAAAGAGAAAAATCCAACTGGCTTTTGTTTGTTAAGTATAGATGGAAAAAGAAAGAGCACGCAGTGTTGGATTGTATATAAAGATGAAGAAATATTGAGTGAGATTAAAAAAATAAAACCAAACCTCTTATGTATAGATGCTCCTCTATCTTATCCAAAAGAAGGGTATTTTAG
>CAZJBU010000095.1:0-2972 GCA_964544525.1 uncultured archaeon | reverse complement strand
CTTATTAGTTTTTACTCTGAAAGGAAATGTAAGTATTTTGTTGCCAATATTTCTTTTCCCTCTTTTGGTTTTCGTTTTTTTCCTTTATTTTCTTAAATACCTTGACCTAAAGATAAGAAAAAAAGTAAGAAGAATAGAGCAAGATTTAATATTCGCTACTAGGCATTTGTTGATAGAATTGGAAGCAGGGGTGCCTTTGTTCAATGCGTTAATAACAATATCGAAAGATTACGGAGAGATAAGTAAACAGATAAGAAAAGCAATAGGCAAAGTAAATTATGGAATGCCTTTAGATGTTGCCTTGCAAGAAGTAGCTGAAAATAATCCAAGCGAATATTTTAGAAGGGTGTTGTGGCAACTGATAAATGCTGAAAGGAGTGGGAGTGACGTGGCAAGTGCATTAAAAACTATAATTGATCAAATATCAGAGGAGCAAATAATAGATATAAGGAAATATGGACAAAAACTAAATCCTTTTGCTATGCTTTATTTAATGTTTGCTGTGATTGTGCCCTCATTAGGCATCACTTTGCTTTTAGTGTTAAGTTCTTTTTTCAGAATGTCTTTAAGTGAAGGTTTTTTGATTGTTGTTTTGATTTTATTAGGATTTATGCAGTTTATGTTTTTTTCAATAATAAGCTCTTCTCGCCCTAATGTTGGTGTTTAATTATTTTTGGTTTATAACCACAATTTTTGCATTCTAAAGATAGAATTTCTATAATATAGCCTTCTCTTTTTATTAACAAAGAGTTGCAATTTGGGCAAAATGTGCTATCATATTTCCAATCCCATACATTCCCAAGATATACATGGTTTAAATACTGCAGAGCTTGTTCTCTAAGCTTTATCAATCGTTCAACAGGTGTTGGTTGTATATCTAACATTTTGAAATTTGGATAGAATCTCGAGAGATGTAAAGGAGTTTCTTTTCCTAGATTTTCTGAAATCCATTCAAAAGCAAATTTAATCCACTCGTCATTATCATTTAAGTCTGGTATAATGAGCATGGTAACCTCTACCCAAACACCTAATTTCTTGTATAGCTTAAGGGATTCTAAAACAGGTTGTAAAGAAGCATTGCCACAGTATTTCTTATAAAATTGATCTGGACCCTTAAGATCAATATTTATAGCATCTAAGTATTTGCTTACTTCTTTTATTACTTCTTTGCTTGTATAACCATTAGAAACCCAAACATTGTACAAACCTTTTTTTCTCGCTTCCTTCATAATATCCAAAGCATATTCCGCAAAAATAGTTGGCTCTGTATAGGTATAAGAGATCCCTTGAACACCATTTTGGAGTGCTATTTCCACTATCTGCTTTGCGCTTAGTTCTCTCTCAAAGAAAATTTCCTTTGCTTGAGAAATTTCCCAATTCTGGCAGAATAAACAAGATAAATTGCAACCAACGGTTGCTACGCTTAGGCATTGAGAACCTGGCTCAAAATGATATAATGGCTTTTTCTCTATAGGGTCTATTGCTATTGAGCAGGGTTTTCCATAAACTAGGGAATAAAGTTTTCCATCTACATTTTTTCTTACTCTGCAAAAACCTGTTTGCCCATCCTGGATGATACAATTTCTAGGGCAAAGACAACATTTTACTTTTTTATTTTCCAAAGGCTCATAGTATAAAGCTTCTTTCATAATATTTTTAAATTCTTTACTTAAACTCTGTTTATGACAAAAGAGAAAATATTTTTTATAACAACAGCGATAGATTATGTGAATGACAAACCACATATAGGGCATGCATATGAAAAGTTAATAGCAGATTCTATTGCAAGGGCATTTAGATTCTTAGGGAGAAAAGTATATTTTCTTACTGGTACAGATGAACATGGTTTAAAAATTGAGAGAACTGCAAAGGAAAAAAAGAAAGAAATTAATGCATTCGTGAATGAGATAGCTTCCTATTTTAAAAATGCTTGGGACAAATTAGGAATTTCTTATGATCGCTTTATAAGAACTACAGAAGATCTTCACAAAAAAGTTGTGCAGGATATTTTGCAAAAGGTTTATGATAAAGGATATATTTACAAAGGAGTATATAAAGGTTATTATTGCATAGGATGTGAAAAATATCTAAGTGAAAGAGAATTGGTTAATGGAAAATGTCCTCTTCATCCAAACAAGGAAATAGAAAAATTAGAAATGGAAAGCTACTTTTTTAGATTAAGTGCGTTCGAAGATAAAGTGCGAAACTTTTTGGAAAATACTGATTTCTTATCAGATAAGTTCAAAAAGGAGATTATTAATAGAATAGAAAGCCAAGGTTTGAGAGACATAAGTATTTCAAGACCAAAAAGTTATCTTTCTTGGGGCATTGAATTGCCATTTGACAAAAATCATGTAACTTATGTCTGGTTTGATGCTCTGGTAAATTATATAAGTGGTGCAAAGGAAAAAAATTTTGAAGAAATATGGCCACCTGATATACAAATTATAGGAAAGGATATTATATGGTTTCATAGCGTAATTTGGCCAAGCATTTTACTTGCCTGTGATTTAGAATTACCTAAAAAGCTCTTAGTACATGGATTTTTAACTGTAAATAAACAGAAAATGAGCAAAAGTTTAGGGAATGTAATAGACCCTCTAGAATTGCTAAAAGAATTTCCTCCAGATTCCATAAGATGGTACTTCTTGAGGAGAATTCCTTTAGAGGAAGATGGTGACTTCTCAATAGAAGAATTGAAAAGAGTTCATAACGATGAATTGGCAAACGAATTAGGCAATTTAGTACAGAGATGTATAGTGATGATACATAAGTATTTCGACTCAATAATACCTGAAAGAGAAGAAAAAGATGAAGAGGACAGAAAGTTGAAAAGAAACTTTGACACTTTCCTAACAAATATCGAAAAAATGATTGAAGAGTTAAATTTTGTTGAAGTATGTAAAAGAATATTTGACTTGATAAAAGAAACTAACGCATATCTGAATAAGAAAGAACCATGGAAAAAAGAA
>CAZJBU010000094.1:0-3003 GCA_964544525.1 uncultured archaeon | reverse complement strand
TCGAAGGGGAACCACCAGCGGGTTCCTCCACCTCCTGCAACCGAAAAATCCTTCCTGGAAGGGGCTCCGCCCCTTTCCAAACCCCCTAACATTTTTAGCACTTCTCTACGAGAAAATCCTGGCGGGGCTATTTATTTTAAAATTTGTCTATATTATAATGCTGTACTGTGTTAGAGTAATATCTGGAAGGGAGATGCATGCAATCGAGCTAATAAAAGAGAATATCGAACAACAGAATTTGGAAGTAAGATCTCTATTCTATATCCCAGAGTTGAAGGGATATCTATTCTTAGAGGGAGACATGCCTGATGTTATGAAAGCTATTTATGGAGTAAAATTTGTAAAAAATCTTATAAAGGAGCCTGTTCAACTTAGCACATTAGAAAGATATTTAAAGGCAGAGAAACAAGTAGTAGAGATTGATGAAGGAGATATTGTGGAAGTTCTAAGCGGACCTTTTAAGGGAGAAAAGGCAAAGGTGGTCAAGGTAGATACTAACAAAAAGGAAATTGTTATAGAATTACTAGAAGCTGCAGTACCTATACCAATAACAATATCGATGAATATAGTTAGAATTATAGAAAAAAAGAAGAAAAAAGAAGAGGGAATAACCCTATAATTCAAAATTTAAAAATCTCCTTGCTTTCACCACAAGAAGATAAATATAAATAATTTTCTGTACTCTAATTATGGTGGCTTCTAAAAGTAGTGCTAAGAAAGATGAGGATGATGTACTAAAAAAACTTTTGGAAGAAAGAAAGGCAAACATTAAGGTTGTGGGAGTAGGAGGTGCAGGTAACAACACTATTAATAGACTAATGGAACTTGGTATAGTTGGTGCTGAAACAATTGCTGTGAACACAGATGCGCAACAACTTCTATACACCAATGCTGATAAGAAAATTCTATTAGGAAAAGAGATTTCAGGCGGGTTAGGTGCTGGAAGTGATCCTAAGCTTGGAGAGGAGGCTGCAAAAGAAAGCAAAGGAGATCTTCAAAAAGTTCTAAAAGGTGCGGATATGGTATTTATTACTTGTGGACTTGGTGGTGGAACAGGTACTGGAGCTTCTCCAATATTAGCAGAAATTTCTAAAAAACTAGGTGCTCTTACGGTTGGAGTAGTTACTCTACCTTTCTCTATGGAAGGTAAGCAAAGAATGGACAATGCAATATATGGTCTTGAAAAACTAGAAAATGTTGTAGATACTTTAATAGTTATCCCTAATGATAAGTTATTAGAGATTGTCCCTGATGTTTCTTTAACTACTGCATTTAAAATTGCAGATGAAATTTTAGTAAACTCAGTCAAGGGCATTACTGAGTTAGTAACTAAGCCAGGTCTAATAAACCTTGACTTTGCTGATGTAAAGGCTGTGATGAGTGAGGGAGGAATAGCAATGATAGGTATGGGAGCAAGCGATACAGAAAATAGAGCAATAGAAGCTGTTGAAAGAGCTTTAAATAATCCTCTTTTAGATGTAGATATTCAAGGAGCGAAAGGAGCACTCATAAATATTGCTGGAGGTTCAGACATTACTATAAAAGAATGTCAAGAAGTTGTGAACGCTGTTTCTTCGAAGTTAGATCCTAATGCAAAAATAATTTGGGGTGCTCAAATTGATAAAACATTAGGAGATACATTAAGGTGCTTAATAATAGTTACTGGAGTGCAGTCTCCACAAATCTTCGGAAAGGAGAAGTCATTCAGATATGAACAGAAAAAAAGAGAAGAGAGTACATTAGGAATAGAAATCATTGACTAACTTTTTGTTTTTATACCTTTCCTAAGAAATTTAATCCTTTGTTCGTTATTATATAACTCTTATCAAACAATATATTCAATTCTGTTATGAATTCTAACTCTTGTAATCTTTTTAATATCTTTGTTCCATCTGTACTATTATTGAAATTCTCTGCTATATATCTTCTAAGTTCTACTGAAGACACTAGCTTTTTATTTGCAATGAACTCTAGAAGTTTTGTTTCCTTTTCGTTCAATACCATAACATATAGTCACATCAAATTTAAATAAATATGTTTTTGCAAAACATTATGATGGAGGAAAAAGCAAAAGAAATTTACCTAAAGATGGAATTGATAAAGCAACAGTTAGACAAACTTCAGGAGCAGAGAGAAGCTATCTTTGCTAAACTTTCTGAGATATCTCAAACAATTAATTATCTTAAGTCCTTAGAAGGCAAAGAAACTCCAAAAGAAAGTTTTTCCTATTTAGCTGCGGGAATTTATTTAAAAACAAGTATAACAGACATAACTAAAGTACTTATTCATGTTGGTAACAGAATATTTATTGAAGAGGAAAGAGAAAAAGCTATAGAAAGATTAGAAAGAAGAAAAGCAGAGCTTGAAAATGTTTTGAATAGATTAGATGAAGAAATAGACAATTTAGGAAAGGAATTCTTTAACCTTTCAAAACAATTAGATAATTTGCAAACACAATAAGAAATTCTTTTAAATTTTTTGGTTTTTTGGATATTATGGATATAGAAATTTTGAAAGAGAAGGACAATCCTTTTCTTGGAAGAAAAGAGGTTTTAATTAGAGTATTCCATCCAGGAGCACCTACACCAAAAAAAGAAGAAGCCAAGGAAATAATAGCTAAGAAATTTTCTTGTGATAAAGATAAGGTAGAAATTCAATATCTTTTTTCTGATACTGGAAGACCGTCAACAAAAATTAAATTTTATATACCATTATAATTATGCTAGGAAAAAAAGAGAAAAAGCTATATTTTCATTTTGCCACTTTAGACAGATTAGCAAAAGAATTTGGTGCAAGAAGAATGTCTAGAGAAGCAATAGAAGAAATAGATGCTTTGCTTTCAAGTATTTTTAAGAATCTGATAGAAGAGGCAGATAAGCTCGCAAGACATGCTAAGAGGAAAACCATATTGAGAGAAGATATTAAATTGGCTGTTAGATCAATAAAAATTATTTATAAAGAAGAACTTTAAAATAACATTATGCCATCCAAAAAACTAGCATT
>CAZJBU010000093.1:0-3058 GCA_964544525.1 uncultured archaeon | reverse complement strand
ATGCACGTATTTTCCCAGGAACTGACTCATGAACAACAAATTGAATTTCTGAAAAAGTGGGACAACTTCACAAGATCCCTCGGAATAGTACCTATTTATCCTGTTCAGGATGGAGTAATGGGACAAACCGTTCACAAGCTCTCTTACGGGAAATACAACAAATTCGATGCTCTGGCGCCCGAGTTCAATTTGTACGGTATCATAAAGGAATTATCCTTAAACTCACTCTCGTGAATCTGGAAAAAAGAGGAAAGGTAATTCAACCAAGCGAAGTAAAGATAGCGGTTTTATATCAAAGCATAGGGGACAATGAGCCAAGAGACATAAACGAATCAATCTAAGTACTAAAAGATATGTCTCCCGACTTCATCTGGTACGACTTTGGAATTGCTACAAAACCTTTGTTTTACTCAGAAGAACAGGCTAGAGAAAAACTAGAAGAAATCGGAGTACTCGAGCCACAACTAAAAGTCATACTGTCTGAAATACGCAGGAAGCATTATATCATAAAGGTTTAAAAGGAATAATTACCCGAACAAAGGATGAAACCTCCAATGTTGCATTAACTGTTGGTCTGCACTTACAGTGTTTGTCCCAAAACGCTCTTGATTCAAGAACATTAAGTCCCATACCCAATCAAACCCTAGAAAAATGGCCCTTAACCTAGGAAAATGGAATATAATTAATCCGGAAACAAGAAAACCCTATATGCTAAAAGAAACTCAAGAATTCTTTCAAAAATTGAGCGATTACAACTACATCTATCCAGACATAACCTCTCCAGAATACAAAGAATATGTCAAAAAAAGATTTATCCTTTTAGACCTACAGCCTGCAAACTTTTTTATTGTTAAGTTTACTATAATCTCTTATGGAAAATGGATACAGCAAAAAAGAAAAAGAGCTAATAAAGGAATATATAAATGAAGGATTCCCTCCTGAATTAATTTCTAAAAGGATCAAAGATATTGTTGATGGAGAATTTCCATAGAATAAGTTAAAGTATGAAATAAACAATACCTAAGCAGCTCCACCCAATTGCATAAGTAAAAAAATATCCTACAAGAATTCTAGGTACAATAGTTTGTAGCCTTTTACGTGTCTTTAGAGCATCTTCGAATTTTTTTACTCCAGGCACTTTTAAGATAATCTTATTTAAAGGATTTATTATTTTCTCTGGTAGCAACATACCTATAGATAAAGAAACTAAAAATTGTAAGCCAAAATCTGGAAAAAAAGGATTAGAAAACATAAGCCCAATAGTTAGTAAAATTTCTTTAAGCAAAGCATATTTTAATCCTGACATAATCTTATTTCTTCTATTTTATTGTATATAGGACCTTCTTTTTTCAATACACTTTCAAATAGTGTAAATTTGTCAACTTTTTGTTTACCTATTTCTATATTCTTCAGTTCCTCTATTTTTTTAAGTAGTGTTGACTTATCACTAAGAAATTTTACTCTAGCAATAGTAAGATGAGGGTCCCAACTAGTATCCTTAGCAAAACCAGTTTTTTCTAGTAAGTTATCTATTAACTGCTTTAGTTCATAAATTTCGCTACTTTTTATACCAACCCATACTACCCTAACAAAGTTATTAGAAGGGAAGGTGCCAATGCCAGATATATTCAGTTCAAATTGTTTAAATTCAATTTCCTTTAAAATTTTGGCTACTTCCCTTATCTTTACTTCTTCTACTTCACCTAAAAATTTTAAAGTAATATGCAGGTTTTCCTTTTCAACCAATTTTATTCCTGGAATCTTAAAATGTTTTTGTATACTTGTTACTTTTTCTTTGATTTCCTCGCTTAATGGAATTGCTATGAAGCATCTCATATTTTCAAACTTCTGGAAGTTCTATTCTCCTAAATTCGAAGACATTTATTGGATAGATTTTCTTTATTTCCTCTATTATTTTTTTCTGAAGAGAATCGGTAGTTACATCTTCAACAATTTTTCCTATGGTAGATTCCAAGGAATAACTTTCCAACAATTCTTGGAGTTTCTTCCTTATTTCTGTTCCTATTTTTGAGTCACACCTTCCAGGAACTATTACAAAAGGTTTATAGATGATTTGCATACCTTCTTTTGTTTTAGCTACAATTCTTGTTTCTATTTTACTTGTACCTTTTCTAACATTTCTATTAAGATAATCGCGGGAGCATTCTATTTCTTTGAGTTCGGTATATGCCTTTCCATCCTTAACTTTTTTTATTCTAAAATGGAATATGTAATAATACTTTTCTGGATTTTCTAGTATTTCTAATCCATATTTTTGTAATATTCTTCCAATAGCTTTTTCTTCCTTATCAGCAAAAGTAACTCCTAAAAATTGCTCTCCAAATATCTTTGGAGCAAAGATTTCTATATTGACTTTAGTTTTTTTCGCCATTTATTAAACTATCGAAAATTTTTATAAATGCATACTCTTTTCCAGCAGGTATATTGCCTCCAGCGGCCTCTTTGTGACCACCTCCAAAACCTCCAAATTCTTCGCACACTTTTGAAATGAGCTTGCCTAAGTTTATGTCTAAACCTTGCCTCTTTCTTGCAGATATCTTAACGTCCCCCTTTGAAGTATTAGCAAAACCTAAAATAACATCTTTGCCTACAATATTTGATGACAAGCAAATAGAAGTAATAGTTCCTATAAAATTTTCATGAATGTTATCTTTTGCCACTATATAAAATCCTTTCTGAGTTATAGGGAAATTTAGTTTATTTCTCTCTACCCAATCTAAATATCTCTTTATTCTTTTTTTATACTCCGTCATAATATCTTCTACTAACGAAAGATTTCCGTCTAAAATACTAAATGAGTCTTCATACCTTTCTAATCTGCCACAAGCGTTCAATATGGTTGCTAATTCTGATGCATCGCTAATCATCTTTGGATAATTCTTTAGGATAATAGCTTTCTTAAAGATGTTGTCTGGAATTTTATCTCCATTTGCTAGTATTTCCTTTAGTAGCTCCTCATGGAGAATTAATTTCTCATGTTCACTTAGATCTAACATACTTCTGAAATTTCCTGATTCATCGATGAGGTTTATTCCTA
>CAZJBU010000092.1:0-3063 GCA_964544525.1 uncultured archaeon | reverse complement strand
ACTATGGCTTCTCAGATGACTTTGGATGGAAGATTAATTAAAATAGAAGAAGATTCATCTGAAATTCAAACTTCTTCCTCATTTGTTATTGATGAATCTCAAAAGAAATTAAAAGATTCCACTATTTTTTAGTTTTTTCTTTTTTTTTAACTTTTTTAAAACATATATTTCATTAACTATCTTTAAACCTATATTTCAATTCAGAGAAAAAGAAATATACATATGTTTTGTAATTGTTTAATATGCCGAAAAGAAAAGGTCCTCCAAAGGAAGCAATTGAACTTGGCTATACTATTTGGAAAGTCTCCAAAGAGCTACTAGGACCTAAAATATACAAGGCACCTTTACTTGTTGATAAAAATGGCGAATTTTTTTATGTATCTCCTTGGACCGTTGCTAATATGGTAGTTAAATTCTGTAGAGAGGCAGATATTCCTTTAGATTATTTTGATGTTGCTGCTCATTTAGATTACTTCTCAACTAGGGAAGAACTTTACGAAGTATTGCGTGAGCAATTTGGATTAAATGGCAAAAGAAAATATACTGAAAAGGATGAAGAATGGCTAAATTTTATAGCCTATTTAGAATATTGCATGGAAAATGGAATTGATCCAGAGAATGATCCAGAATTTCGAAAACTTCTAAGAAAGTACGGATATAGCCCTAAAGACTTTATTTAATTTTTTCATCTTAATTAAATAATGAGAAAATTCCTCCTATTCTTGCTATTGCTTTTGATTGTAAATCCTATATTTTCTTTTAAGAAAACTTCTATCTATCTTCCAGCAGTCCAAGAAACTCCTTATGGTTATAAAGGAGTTTTAGCAAAACTTGAAGTTGAAATAAAGGAAGGGGAAGGCCATGTCTATGTAGATACTTGGCCTTTAACCAAAGTGTCTACTCAAGCATCAGCAAGATTAGCGAAAGAAGTAGCATGCAATTTAGTCAATATAGATTGCTCTAAATATGATTTTTTCTATTCTATAAGGTCAGAAGCTCCAATAGTAGGAGGCCCATCTGGAGGAGCAGCCATGACTATCGCAACACTAGCCTCTTTGTTGGATTTAAATTTAAGCAAGGATGTTCTAATTACCGGCACTATAGTACCTAACGGTTTAATAGGTCCTGTTGGTGGCATATTAGAGAAGGCGGAAGCAGTAAGCAAAAAGGCAAAGATTTTCCTTATTCCATTAGGACAAAGCAAAATAATGGTTAGCAAGTCAGAGGTTCAGAAAATAGGACCTATTACAATAGAAACTAGCAAAGAAGAAGAATTAGATGTTGTTGCTTATGCAAAGGAACATTGGAATCTAGAAGTTATAGAAGTTTCAACAATCCAAGAAGCTTTCGAATATTTCACAAACTACAAGTTCAAAACTGTTACTCAAGGACCAGCAGAGCAAAGATATAAAGAATTAATGAAAGAGATGTCCTCAAATTTAATAGAACACTCAAAGGATCTTTACTCAGAACTTCAAGAGAGCTATAATAAGGCTATCTTACCTTACCAGTACCAGATCCAACTAAAAAAGATATTAGACAGAAAACCAGAATATGAATTGTTTGAGCAAGGTAGCTATTACTCAGCAGCAAGCAAAGCTTTTTCTAATGCTATATATTATAAATACGGTATAAAATTGATAGACCTTTTAAACTCAGAAAATCCTCAAACCTATACAAAGAAATACATTCAAAAAATTGAGTCTCAACTACCTTCCATAAATTTAACAACGAACCCGGAAATTTTAGCTATATTAGAAGAGAGATTAAACGATGCAAAGGAAAATTTAGATTCTGCATGGAGAAACTACTATAATAACAACTTTTTCGATGCTCTATACTATGCCTGCTTTGCTGAAGAAAGAATATACACGATAGATTTATGGAAAAACTTCGCATCCAATATAAAAGAAGATTACAAAGTAAACACTACTTTATTACAAGCAATTGCAAATGATCAACTGCAAGATGCTATAGGTTATATAACTTATGCAGAGCTATATGGGGCTAGCCAAAGCTTACTAGAAGATGCAAGAAACTTATATGATAAAGCAAAAGAAAGCTATAACGAAGGAAATTACCTATTATCTATCATCCTATCTATAAAAGCAAAATCAAAATCAGAATTAGCTTTAGAGCTGCAATACACAGACATAGACAAAATCTTAGAGGTGCAGAAAAACCTTGCCTTAAGATCAATAAACACAAGAGATACAATAATAGGACCTTACTATTATGAATATGCTCAAACTCTTGAAAATGAAGATAAAATTTCTGCTTTAACCTATTACATATATGCTGAAAGACTTTCAAGTTTATCTTCCCTTCTAAAAAAGGAAAAATATCCTGTAGAGAAAATATCTAAGCAAGAGATA
This sequence comes from uncultured archaeon, assembly GCA_964544525.1. Classification (GTDB taxonomy): domain Archaea; phylum Aenigmatarchaeota; class Aenigmatarchaeia; order QMZS01; family QMZS01; genus CAZCGS01. Next base: position 688 of record CAZJBU010000092.1, on the reverse strand, counting down.
TTAGAGAGAAAAGAGCAGTATGAAACAAATTACACACCTTATTTTATAACAGCAATTATTTTTGTAACTATAGGCTATTTTATTGGTAGAACATCACAAAAGCCTAAGCGTAGACGCAGAAAATACTTGGCTTAAATATAGAGTAATTTCCAAATATTGCATAACAAATTAATAATTCTCTATTCGTTTCATTCAAATCAAACTCGACACTTATGTTACTTAGCCCATAGTTAGCTAACAGTTCTCTTATTCCTGCTTTATCCTTTTTTAATATTTTTTCCCTTAGTATACCTTTATCGTCCAACCCTTTAAGATAATAAAATAGCATTTCCTTTGTAACCTCTATATTTTCATCTCCTACCTTAACGTTAGCTATAAAATATGCGAGAGTAAGAAGAATAATTACAGAAGCAATAAATCCTTCCAAACTGAAAAAATAACCTTTCATTCTTTAACTCCGAAATATTCTTTAAACAATTTAGTAGTCTTTAGCAACTTTGTTCTTCCAAATTTTTCTCCTTTTATAAATCCTTTTTTTTCCAGCTCTTTGATATAAGAGTATGCTTTATTTCCAATAGATTTTACTATTTGTGATTGAGTGACATTACCTTTAAAAGCGACAATAGATAAAACCTTCAATTGACCTTTCGAAAGTTCCTGATATGGAGAGAGATAGGCTATTTTAGGT
>CAZJBU010000091.1:0-3081 GCA_964544525.1 uncultured archaeon | reverse complement strand
TAAAGGTATTTTATAATTTCAAGTTCTTGTTTGGTAAAATTCTCTTTTCTGAAAAGCCCATCAAGTAAAATTTCTCCACTTTTACCAAACTTTTCTTTTAATCTATCCCTGATGTATGGATAAACTGTATTCATAGAAATGTAGTTCGTGATTTCTTCTGGAGTGTAATAAGCTCCGATTTTCTTTCTACCGTATCTTAGCTCTTCTTTGACAGCTTGGACATCTTTTAGCTTTATCTTTCCCAATCCTATTTGCTCCAAAGAAACAACAAACTTTTCATAAATATGTCCTATAATTTCCGGTGTTAAGTCGCCGATAACATCCTCTTCTTCAGGAAATTCCTCTCCGATTATCCAATTGTAGTTATTGAGAACTTCAAGGATTAATTTCTTTATTCCAGAAATTTTAATTTTTCTTTCTAAAACATCTTCAATTTCCTGCTCTATAAACAAACCGCCGTTTAAACAAGGAGAAACAATTGAAAATCTTTCTCCCCCTACAACAAATTCTTCTGAAACGAATCCGCTTTCTCTCACCTGTCCTAAAACATCAAAAAATATCTTGTTGAGGAATTTTTGTAAATCTTCTTCGCTTAGCTGAGAACAAATCCATTTGAAAAATTCTCTTGTGTTTTTTCTGTCCAAGATCCACTCTCTTTCTTCATTCTTTATCTTTACAAGCTTCAATTGAGCAAGAAAATAAAAGAAAATAAGTCTGTCTATGAGATGTTGAACAGCCAAAAGTTTGTTTTTATCTTCTTTCAGATCCTTTATACTTCTAGCCATCAAAATTCTATGTTCCCATAACTGCCAGTAAAATTTCTCTACTATATCTCTAATGTCAAAAAGGATGTTCATGTTATCTGGAGAAAATTTGTTGAGTTTGTCTATTCTACTCTTAAGATAGTCTCTCCTCATTTTGGAAGAGTAATAAAACCACTTTACCCCACCAATTTTTCTAAAAACTTTTAGTTTTCCTGTAGTAGGAAAGAAGAACCAAATGTATCTAACTTTTTGAGATAGCAATTCTCTTTTTATTTCTTCGATTTCTTTGTTAGAAAAAACTTCAACATAGGCAATCAAATTCTTTTCATCAACTAAAATTTCTTTTCCTTTAACTTCTAAAGGTATGCTTTTCCTGAAAAATCCTTTCCCCCTTAGCCAATCTAAGTTGTATTCTGTCATGTTTCTTCTACTAGCTTTCTCAGTTCAAAACAAAATCTTTTCGCCCTTTCCAAAGAAGTTTTGGCCTTACCCATTTTAACATCTTCTGTCATTTCGTACTGAAATTTCGACCTTTTCCTTCTTTCAAGATCAAAGCTCTCTATGATCTCATTGCTTTTAATTCTTGCTATTTCAAGTGCTTCTTCCTGAGCTTCTTCAAATTCCTCTAACAAAACATTCTTTAGCTTATCTCTCACAAAAACTATCAAAGCATCTGCAGTTACCTTATGAGAAATTTTGCTCCCTACTTTATATCCAAGTTTGTACAGCACGGCATTTGCCATGTAATACATGGCATAATAGGAAGTAACTATAACCCATAGCCACGAGGATCTTTCTGAAAAAATTTTATTCGCTAACCTCAAACTCTCATCCGAATTTTTCAGAAAAATCTCAAGAATTTTCTTATCCGGCTTTTCAACTTTTCTGAGCAGACCTTCTTCAAGGTAATCTCTTACATTTTTCTCTGCTTCCCGTATCCTCTTCTCACTCAGCATTTTCAATCAACCTGCAAAAATCCTCTATTCCAATTAAAACAACATAATGCTTCAAAGCTTCGTTCACAATGTTAAACTCCCTGCTTTTCAGCATCGAGATAAATTCAAGGTACGTGAAAAAGTTTAGGTGTAAATTTAGAGGCAAAATAGATAGAGATTCTTCTATTTCTCTTTCTCTGTTCTTTTCGCATATGATGAGTAAATCTATGTCATTGTAGTTTTTTCTTTTAAGGAAAGAGCCGAAGAGAATTGCGATGAACTGAAAATTCAGCTTTTTCAGGTTATTGAAAATTATTTTAATCGTTTTGTTTTTGAGAATTTCCTCCCTTTTTTCATATTCGCCCATAATTACAATAGGGTCGAATCTTTTTTTGAGGGAAACTACATAAGAATTTCCGTGTTTTTTTAGATCAAAAATCCCTTCCTTTACCAAAGTTTTAACCAAGTAATATGCATTTTTATAATCAATCCCGCTCAAGTTGGCGAGCTTTCTTATGCTGAGCTCTTTATTTTCCAAAATTGTTTTTACCATCCTTATCTTTTTTTCAATCATGGTATGTTACCATAATATTATGGTTATTTACCATATTTTAATATTGCAATTATTTCAGGTTCTTCCAGAACTTTTTGATAACCACGGGCTTTCATTTTTTCATTTAACATGTTTTTTAACCTTGTTATTTCAGCTTCTCTTTTCCAAGGAGGAACTTTTTCCAGTTTCTTTAATGCTTTCAAGATTTCTTCTTTATCTTTTCGTGGTAAAATCGTTATATCAATTTTTTCAAATATGTCCTTCAGCCTCTCTATTTTTTCTATTACCTTTTCTATCTGAGTCGTAATTTTGTCTCTTCTTCCATAACTTATCTTTAGAAATTCCCTGTCCATCTCCAGACACTTTTCCGCCACTAAACTTTTTATTCTCTCCAACTCGCTTTTGCTTAGTTTCGTCTCAACTTTATTTTCAGAAAAACACAGCTCGCCCAAGGTATGAATGGAACCTCTATATCTAAAAACAACAAAATAACTTCCCGCACCTTGCTTCTCCAAAGTGGTGAATATAGGCTTTCTATAAACTCTGGCGCGAGTTTCAACAGTTTCTTCTGAAATGCCCCAAAACTTTATGAATTCTCTTAATGCTTTATCTTCTTTAGAGATTGTTGGCGGTAATCTTTTACAAAGTTCTTCTGGATGCTTTGTAGCCAACATATGTCTATACTCCCGAATTAACTCTATTGTCCTTTTTCTATTTCTTTCAGAAATCTCTTTTAGTTTACCTTCTTCAACAGCCCAAATAAGGAAATCTAAGCCTATAGTGGAAATAATATTTTCCACTCTTTCGGCAAGTCTGTCACAAAGTTCTA
>CAZJBU010000090.1:0-3117 GCA_964544525.1 uncultured archaeon | reverse complement strand
TGAGTGCAAAATATTTGGATGAGCTAGAAGCTAAAAGCATTTTTATTATAAGAGAAGCCTACTACCAATTTAAAGACAAATTGGCTATGTTGTGGAGCATTGGCAAGGATAGCATAACCATGCTCTACTTAGCAAGAAAAGCCTTTTTCGGCAAAATCCCTTTCTCTGTAGTACATATAGATACTTCCTACAAATTTGACGAAATTTATGAGTTTAGAGATAGATATGCCAAAGAATGGAATTTAAAACTTATAATTGCTAAGAATGAAGAAGCCTTAAAAGAAGGGATGGGCCCAGAAAAAGGAAAATTTGCTTGCTGTACTGCATTAAAAACAGATGCTCTAAAACAGGCTATAAAGAAATATGGATTTAAAGCTTTGCTTGTGGCTATAAGAAGAGATGAGCATGGAATTAGAGCAAAGGAAAGATATTTTTCAATTAGAGATTCTAATTTTCAATGGAACTATAAAGATCAACCTCCAGAGTTTTGGGATCAATATAATCTAATAAAACTTAATGAAGAAGGAGCTCATCTGAGAATACATCCTATGTTGCATTGGAGGGAAATTGATATTTGGAGATATATAAAAAGGGAAAACATACCTGTGGTAAGCCTTTATTTTGCAAAAAATGGAAAAAGATATAGAAGTATAGGTTGTAAAACTTGCTGCCTCCCAGTAGACTCAAATGCTGATACTTTAGATAAAATAATAGAAGAGCTGGAAACAACGAAGATTTCTGAAAGAGCAGGGAGAGCACAAGATAAAGAGCAAGAATATATGATGCAAAAGTTAAGAGTTTTGGGTTATATGTGAGAACATGCTAACAAAACTTGTGTTTGTTGGGCATATAGATCATGGAAAATCAACATTAATAGGAAGATTACTCTATGATACAGATTCTATACCTAAAGAGAAAATAGAAGAAATTGAAAAAACATGTAAAGCATTAGGAAAAGAAATGGAGTTTGCTTATATAACTGATGCCTTGGAAGAAGAGAGAAAAGAAAACATAACCATAGACACCACCCAAACTTTTTTCAAGCATAATGGAAAGGAGTATCTTATTATCGATGCTCCAGGCCACAAAGAATTTTTAAAAAATATGGTTACAGGTGCGAGCTATGCTGATTACGCTATTCTTATTGTAGATGCTGAAGAAGGAGTAAAAGAGCAAACAAAAAGGCATGCATATACTTTAAAATTTTTGGGAATAGAGCAGGTTATAGTAGTTATTAACAAGATGGACAAAGTTAAATACAACAAAGAAAGATTTGAAGAGGTAAAAAGAGAAGTTCTAAATTATCTAAATGCTATAGGTATAAATGTTAAAGAAATCATTCCAATTTCTGCTTATTATGGAGATAATGTTGTTAAGAAAAGTGAAAACATGCCTTGGTATGAAGGGAAAACTTTATTGGAAACTTTAGATTTTGAGAAAAGAGACAGAAAGGAAAAATCTTTTATAATGCCTGTTCAAGATATCTACAATATAGAAAACAAAAGAGTTATTGTTGGCAATATCTTGGCAGGTGCATTGAAAAATGGAGATGAAGTTATTATTTATCCAGAAGGAAGTAAAGGAAAAATAAAAGAAATTTTGGTATTTGGAGAAGATGTTAAAGAGGTAAGAGGACCCAAAAGCGTAGGTCTTGTTTTAGAACAAGATTCTAATGAAATAGAAAGAGGAAATATTTTTGCAAAAGAGCCTTTAATAACTACAGATAAAATAGAGGCAAGCGTCATTTGTTTATTAAATGAAATTAAAGAAGGAAGTTCTTACAAACTCTTATGTGTAACTCAAGAGGTTAATGCAAAGGTAGAAAAAATAGAAGAAAAAATTGATATAGAAAGCTTAGAAAAAATTCAAGAGAATTTTTTAGGCGAGGGAGAAGTAGGTAGAGTGATTTTCAAACTAGAGAAGCCTATTGCTATTGAAAAATTTCATAACATACCAGAATTAGGTAGATTTGTTATAAAAGACAAAGACATTATAATTGGAGGAGGTATTATATTATGATAGTGATTTTGGCTTTGGATGGTTTAGAATATGAATATGTTAAAGAATTTAATTGCAAAAACCTTATGCAGGAAAAATTCGGGAAAACTGATATTAGTATGTTTTCCGAGCCAAGGACTATAGTTATATGGAGTTCATTCTTAGCAGGTAAAAATTTAGAGAAGGAAATAATGCAAGGCGATTTGTGGAGTTTTAGATTAAAGCCAGAGCAAACTTTTCTTTCCAAATTCAAAAAATGGAAAGCAATAGATATGCCAGGACTTAATTATAGGGAAGAGCATAAAAAGGAGAGAGAGTTGCTAAAAGGTTTCTTTGACAAGAAAAACAGTATAGAAGATTATGATGCTGCAGGATTTGAAATTCATAGAAAAAATAAAGAAGAATTCTTTGAAGCTTTAGATGAAAATTTTGATATATTGGTAGGGTATTTTGCTTTAGCAGATGTTATAGGGCATTTAAGCTTTGGAATAAAACCAAAAATGAAAATAATTTATAAAGAATTAGACGATATTGCAAAAAAAGTTAGAGATAAAGCTGAAAAAGTTTTGATAATATCTGATCATGGAATGAAAGCAATAGGAAGGTTTGGTGATCATAGTGAATACGGATTTTGGAGCACGAATTTTGAGGTTAATCTAGATAAACCAAAAATAACAGAATTTAGGAAGCTAATAGAATCTTTTACCAGAGTATAGATGAAAGAAATAGAGGAATTTTTTCTTTATCCAAAACAAATATTTTTTTGAGATGCTTAGGTTTTCTCCAGGTTTTAAAACTCCATTTTACCTCAAAGCCTATTTGTTCTTTATTTTTTATAGCAATAATATCAACTTCAGATTTATTTTTCCAAAAGTATGTTTCAGAAACTCTTGATAAATGTGAGCATACCAACGATTCAACTATATTCTCTTCCAATACTTTTTCTTTTGTATAATAGGAAAAGACTTTATATAGAAATGGATCAAAAATATGGATTTTTTTGTTTTTTCTGTGGAGAATTTTAAAATCTGGAGAAACCATATTTAAAACTTTTACGCAGAACATATCTTCGAGGACCTGGATATAATCTTGAGCTGTGTGAGGAGAATTAATAGAAGT
>CAZJBU010000089.1:0-3131 GCA_964544525.1 uncultured archaeon | reverse complement strand
AAGACCGAGTGGCAGGTTTTGCTTCACAAAATGAAAAGGCTTGATAATAGATTAAAAAAAAGCGAGAATTTAATTTAGGAGGAAGAAATGCCTCAAGTGTTAAATTATGAGAATTTTAGGCTGAGATATGAGGAGATAGAAAAGCGAAGAATGCGAAGATTTCTTTTCTCCGATGCTGAGGAGACATTTACAGTAGTTGAGCATCCAGTTATTTATTTTGAAGGTGAAACAACTAAAAGCGGATATACAGTTAAGCGAGGAAGCATGGTTGAAATTCCAGTGGAGTCAAGGACTCGTCCAGAAGTAAAATACATCCTTACGAACGAGAGAATTCTCGCAGAAATATATGCAGCCGCTAAAGGCGACCTTATCGGGAAAACCTTCCATATAGTTGTAGATGAAAATGGTGGTGTGGTAGTTGAGGTCGTTCCTCAAGAAAATGTAAATAAGGAAACCTCTTCTTCCGCTCCAGAACAGAATGCGAACTCGGGATGGATAGAGGAAGCAAGAAATTTAATAATTGCTCTTAATCTCATAAGGGAAGAGGATATTCCTAGCATCGCAAATGTGCTCATGGCTCGTGGATGGGCTTCTGATAGAGACGACGCCATGAAGAAAGCAAGGGAACTGTTGATGGCAAATAATTTGATTTCTTCTCAATAGATAATAAATTGAATTAAAGACAGAGAAATGTTTAAAGGGGAAATAGAATCTCGTATATTAAAAGGCTGGCTAAAAGCTATCAGAGCAGTAACTAATGAATTTCAAATGAAAATTCATAAAGAAGATGGATGGCTCGTAACAGCTATAAACGATGCAAATACCGCCTTAATAGATATTTCCTTACAAAAGGATGCTTTTGATAAATACAAAACTAAGAAAAGCTTTACGGCAGCATTAGACTGCGATTTACTAGATCACGTCATAAAGGATGCACGAGGAAACATAGAAGTGGAAATCGCAAAAGAAAAATTAATCGCTATCACGAACAACACAAGATTTGAGATAAGATTGCTTTCGCCTGAAACTATTCGGAAGCCATCAATTCCATCGGAATTAGACTTTAAGGCAAAGATTTACTTATATACTGAAGATTTGCGACGAGGCTTGCAGGCAGCGGAAAGAGTTAGTCAGTGGGACGAGGTTGTGCTAGCGGTAAAGGACAGTTGTTTCCTTGTGAAATCAGTTGGAGAGAGCGAAGTAATGGAAATGACGCTTTCTGCTGACGAATTGATAAAATTAGAAGGCGAGGATTGTCGCTCAATGTTCTCCCTAAATTATTTGATGCCGATGATAAAAGCAGTGAATACAAAGACCCTTAAACTTGAGCTAGGAACGGATGAGCCCATTAAAATTGCATGGGAAGATGAGAGTATGTCTGTGATGTATCTTCTAGCGCCAAGAGTTTCTGATGATTGGGATGGTGCATAAACGCCTTGTTGCGACTCACTATTATGGTGGAAAATTCTATCTTCTTCCTTATTTATTAAAGGTAATTCCAAAACACATCTGCTATGTGGAGGTATTCGGAGGCGGAGGTTATCTGCTTTTAAATAAAAAGAGAAGCAGAGTTGAAGTCTATAATGATATAAACGGAGATGTTGTAAATCTTTTTAGAGTGCTTAGGGATAATGGAGACGAGTTAATCAGGAGATTAAAATATACGCCCTATTCAAGGCGGTTGGTGGAGGAAATCAGAACAAAAACAGAATTCTCCGATGACATAGAAAGAGCTTGGGCATATTTCATACTGCTCAATCAGACCTTTAATGCAAAAGGACGCATAGGTGGCTTTGCCTATGGACGAGTGAAGAATCATGCTTCAGCTTTTAAAAATATAGTTGATAATCTTCATCAGGTAGTTGAGAGATTACGGGGAGTGGTAATAGAGTGCCTGGATTGGAAGGAATGCATGGAGAGATACGAAAGCGAGGACTCTTTCGCTTACTGTCTTCCGCCAGATACAGGTGTTTTGACGATTAAAGGAATTAAGAAGATTTCAGAAATAACTCCAGGCGATAAAGTATTTACACATCAGGGCAGTCAGCCCGTTATCGGTCTTATAAGACGCCGTTATCAAGGCAAGATTATAAAGTTTCAGGTGATGGGTTTAGGACGAGAAGCGATGAGGGCCAGTCCCGATCATAAATTCTTAATACGTGATAATAAAACTAGTATTCCAGCTTGGAAAAAAGCCGAAGAACTGCGACTCGGAAATTATATCGCTTTGGGAACTTATTTAATATCTCACGAAGGTAAAATACCGATCGTAAAAGATAATAGAAAAAAATACGGCCGCCGGAAATTATTAAAGCAACCGACAGATCCATATAAATTAGCGTATCTAGCGGGCTGGTTTGCTGCTGAGGGACATTATCAAAAAGGCCTTACTTTTACTTTAGGGAAACACGAAGAAAATCGAGCTATCGAAATTAAAAATTTAATTAGAGAGTTATTTGGCTTAGATTCCTCAATAAAAAAACCACCGTATACCCCAAATGACAGCGTTATTTTAGTAGTCTGTTATTCACAAAATTTAGAGGATTATTTCAGGGAATATTTTGTAGGCTTCAACAGCCAACTAGGACGGGGTGCGGGAAAATACTTAAAAGAGTGGATAATTTTTGCTCCACCAGAAATACAAATAGAATTTCTGAGAGGCTGGCTTCTCGGCGACGGTGGATTCTATCAGATAAGTGAAGTATCGGAGACAGCAAGCTTCAGGCGCAGCGGAAATAGAAACAAACATAAATATTCTGGAACCACTGCTTCGGAGATCATGGCTTGGCAAATCTATCATATAGCATTAAGATGCAGATTGCATCCGTGTTTTAAGAGACGAAGAAATAATAAAGATATTTATTTCACGACAATAGCCGATACAAGTCGTTTGCTTAATATAAACATTAATGGACGGATATGTAAAAGACGATTTTGGAGCGATGATTTTCTATGGGCGCCTATTACAAAAATTGAGCGGAAGTATTTTGATGGATACATGTATGATATAGTTCTTCCTCGTGTTCATAGTTATTATTTATATAATGGTGTTCTTTCACATAATTGTGATCCACCGTATCCACAAGATACTCGCAAAGATAAAAATGTCTATGAGCATGAATTCACTATTG
>CAZJBU010000088.1:2808-3256 GCA_964544525.1 uncultured archaeon | reverse complement strand
GTGTATGCTACTCCGCTATCAGTCTTATACCATACGCCGAGACCTCGCTTCCTAACATTCATATCTATGATAATGCTCGGTAGCTCACGATATTTGATAATTATGTCTTGGTTTTCGCTAAGGAGCTGGCTTTTCAAATCTTCCCAATTCATTTTCTCATCTATTTATTTCGAAAGACATTTCCTTTTTATTATATTTCACACGCTCACGGAAGGTTCTGGGGAGGCGTATTTGCAAACTCTTATATCATCCCAATATCCATCTCCATCAAAAACATTAACACCAACACCACCAGATGTATATGTGCTTTCTGTAAAACTTAGGGAATCTCCTGTTTCGGCTACTTCTCCTTTGACCGTTCCATTAGAAAGAACATATAATCTCAAAGTATACCATTCATCGACAGTAAGTGATACTTCTTTTGAAATTGGTCCAGGAGATGCTGTCC
>CAZJBU010000088.1:0-2798 GCA_964544525.1 uncultured archaeon | reverse complement strand
AAATCGAATAAATATCCGTTTACACCGTTTCTATTTGTATTAAAATCTTCAGCATAAACTATTCCTCTCAGGTAATCTTTTGATACTTTTACTTTTGCCTCGATTATTATATCTCTACCTATATTAAATGTTGAATGCTTTGCTCTGTAACCATTTATAGCTGTGGATGTTTGTTCTAAGTATCCGTTACTCGCATTCCAATTGCCATTGTATGTATTCCAATCGCTTATATCTCCATCCTCAAAATCATCAAAAAATTCAAAAACCTTAGATATATCGCTTGCGCCCAGAAAATTCCCATTACCGTAATACAACCAAAAGACCTCCTTGCCCGGAATAATCTCAGAAAATTTAAGCCAAACTATTATTTCTGTGCTATCTGCTTTCTCTATCCAATATGAGATTGGCTCATTATTATTATCCACAAATAATAAATCTTGTTTATCAGCCCGAAGCTTCTCAAAAGGGATGTCTGATGGCGTAAGAGTGCATTTAACCTGAAAGTCTGTTAGCTTCGCCGAGCCATTATAGTTTAACCAGAGAGGCCGCATACGGAGAAACTGTGATGTTGAAACTCTATTCCGACCTTCATATCCTCTTCTTATCGGCAAATCAATCATCATATCTCTGTATAAACAAAAATTACTTTACAATTATCAATCGTCTCGTTTGTATCCAGATTTTGAAATTTTGCTTTCACATAATAGAAATCAGGAATCAACGCAACAGTCGTTCTTACTGTCTGGCTTTTATTAACAGGAATATCCCATTGTGCAATTGGCTCGGTATCATAGCTGACATTATTATAGGAGCTAAACAATTGCACTCTTGCATTATCAGTTGCGTTCCTGAACGAGCATTCGCTTGTTACTGTGCATTTCACAGCATCTCTCAAATTAACTGGGCCTTCAAGAGCGGTTTCCTCGCTCGGTCCAAGCGATGCAACGTCCAATATGGTGGTAACATTAATATTCATTCCCTCGTTTCTTCATAATTTTTTTACGATAATCATTTTATTATCACTTTTAATGGCTTAGTAGCAGGATTAGCTGGATTCGGAGTAATAGAAGTTTCTATGAAGTAAGCTTCCTCAATTTCGGTAAAGCAGACATCTCCTAAGCATACTTGTTTGATTTCATCACCAGGCACCCCTATTTTTACAGAAAAACCAAAATCAGCAGGATTTTCAATAATTTTCTTGGCTATTGTCTTTGCAACAGGGATATCATATCGAAGCTTGCCTATTATATACCAGCCCTTTTCATCTACATAAGTTTCTTTATCTTCATATTTTTCCAGTAGAACACCGATTTGAGTTGAAGTATGATCCCACATAAGATTTCTGAATTCCGATGGTGTTTGCTTAAAGCTCTTAAATATAGATTGAAGTGCTTTTTCGGAAATTCTTTCTTTTACAGCGTCTATGTCCGATGTGGCAGCGTATCCGCCAACTATCAGCTCCTTCCGACTTTTTTCTATAATCTCCATACCAGAATGAGACATGCGGAATATCTTAACTGGCTGACGAGGAACCAAGGCAAGAGAGAACAGCGGTATGTAATCAGTATAGGGCCCGTAATCATTTATTGTGATATGTAGATATTTTGGTGTCTCGTCATAAGGGATATTAAAATGTGAAGAGAAAGCCCTGAATAATCTGAACAAGATAGCCTCGGTAAGTGCGGGAGAAAAATCGCCAGCTCTAATCACCACATCTACATCATTCCCCTCGCCACGCACTACAGTTCCGCCAACGAGATATATTAATTCACGAATAAGAGCAGGCTTGCTAAAGCACTCTAATACATCCTCCAGCTTGAATGTCTTGCCTGTCTTCTTTCCTCCTGATGGCACCGGAAGAAACTTTGAATCCGACATTCCTTCAGATTAAATCTTTAAGCTTCTCTAAGCTTATCCGTTTGCCCAAGCGAGTTCTTACATATCTTTCTTCTCTTATCTCTTCTCTATCAAATCGCTCGTAGCCAATAGGAAATTCTAAGCCTAAATCCCTGTAATCTTCTTCGCTTATACTTTCTTTTGAAATCCATCCCCTCTGATAAAGCCACCAAAAACTCCTTCTTAGTATTTCAGAATCGCCTATGAGTCCTGTAAATTTTAGCTTGCTCATCTCCAAATACATGAATTATTTTGATTGGCGAATACGAACTTACCTATTCGGAAATATCCATAGCCATCTGAGGACTTTAGCGTAATTTTAATAATTGTATTTTTATATACATCCGCTGTTAAGTTTATTTCCCCTCTAGCGGCTCCTTGTGGAGAACGCCATCGAGCTACTAAATCATCCCAAGCGAATATTTCTACTCGTCCATAGGAGCCGCCTAGCACACAGCTATCATAATTAAAATTTAAAATTACTGGTGTCCATTCTCCGAAAGAGAAATTAAGATAATATTGTATTTGAGAATCTGGCTCAGTGAAAAGATTTAATGCACCGCTGAAAGGTTCAAAAGACCAAAAGTGTGAGGCATTTCCGCTAATTGATATATTAAAATAATTCAGAGCTTCATAAGAGGCAAACTCTGTGAAAAAATAAACACCTAAATCTTTTAAGCTTACTGAAGAAGAGGAACATTCTGCATCTTCTCTAATATTTAATTGTATTTTCTGAAACGCACTTATTTCGCCTAATTGAATTTGAAATACAGAATATGTTTCAGCCAATTTTAAGGAGTTGCTCCTCCGTTGCAATCCGTCTTGTGTAAATATAAAGTTTCTATACGGACGAAAGCTATGAAAATTACCTAAACCTAGCTCGCATATTGCGTAGCCATCAG
>CAZJBU010000087.1:0-3274 GCA_964544525.1 uncultured archaeon | reverse complement strand
GAGTTTACTATTTGAGAGAAGATATCATCACTTACAATAACAAGTTTTTTCAATATTTCTTCAAATTCTTTGCTCACTTCGGTTAAAAGCTTATCTTTGCATTCTAACTTAGAAAAGTCCAAACTTAGATAACTGTTATTTTCTTTTCTCTGTTCCAACAAAATCCATCCTAAGTTTAGTCTATTATCTACCACAGAGAGTTCCTTTGAGGGTATTATTTCTTCTTTCAACACTTTCGGAATTTCTTTTTCATTCCTGTTCTCTTTGTATTTAATTCCAGCCTCTTTTAGAACGGAAGGACAAGTTATCCAAACAGGTCCTAACATGGAATAAACAGGAAAGAATAAAATTCTCGCGTCGCTGAACTGAGCCATTCCGTGCAAGCTTTCTGGAATTTCTTTGTCTTCATTCTCTACTTTAATTTTCACTCTTTCTGCATTTGTATATCCAAAAGTTACGCAGATTCTACATCTCCCACAGGCATTTTCTTTTCCGGTTGCACATGGCGAGTTAGGTTTTTTAAATCCATCACTATTATTTTGTTCCTCATAATAAGCATAAGTTCTGCAACATCCTTCGATAGAAGTCCCGGGAATTTTCGGCAAGTTTGTTGCAGGGTCTCTTACTATTGTATTATCCACCCTCCCCAATCTATAACCACTAGTACCTATGTGTATTGGGTCTAAAGCCAGAGCAAAATATTTTTCAACTCCCATACTCTTCGCCTTTTAATTTTACTTTCATTATAGATTCAAAAAGTTCTATCGCATCAAAAAATGTTCCATCCATAATACAATTTACTATAAAAGGTTTTATATTGTTTTTGAAGTTTTCTTTATCAAAATATCTTGAAAGTTTGTTTTGCACAACTGCTTCAATAAATTTTCTATATAACTCTACCTTTTCTTCTATCGGGTTTTCTTTTAAATCCCATTCTTCATATTTCGCTTGAGCTAACGCCTCCACATCCCTTATAGGAGACCATTTTCCGATTTTCTTGAAAATTTCTCTTAATGCGATAAATTTTTCTATTCCTTCTAAGAGATAAGGTCTAGACCCTTTTCCACCTAGAATCGGATGTTCTCTTTTTCCATTTTCTTTCATTGTAATCTCAAACCTTCTTGCATTTGAGTCAAGATATATAAAATCGAAGAAATTTGGATATATCTTTATCTTATCTTCCGGCTTTAATTCTGAAAAATGAATTGGTTTTCCGTCTTCTGAAATGAAATAGGGATAATATCTATCTTCATTTTCTTTATCCCCAAGTTTTGTATCGATTTTCCAAAATATATCCTTTCCGTCAAGTTTGAGAGGTAAAATCTCGTGATTTTTGAGATAAGCGCATTCCATATTTACAAAAGCTGTTTTAGGACCTTTCTCCAAAAATGAAAACTCGTTTATAACTCTTTTTGCCGTATCTAACACAGCAAACATAGGCATTTTTCTTTGAGCAAAAACGATTCCTATATTAAGAGAAATCTTTCCCAAAACTTTTGAAAAGTCTTGATAAAATTTTTCAACAATTTTTTGAGAGATTTCTAAAGCTTTATTTGCAGGAATAATTACCATAAAACCTGTGGGCGAAGTTATTATCTTTCTGTATCTATAGTATTCTTTCTCTTCTTTTATTTTTACCTTAAAATTTCCTATTATCTTTTTTGATTTTTCTTCCTTGAGTATTAAGTCAGTTTCTTTTCCTTCTAATTTTTCAATCATCTCTTTGTGTTTTTTCAAAACATTATTTTCTTCTTTATCTTCTGGAGCTGATTTATCTATTCTCTCTACTGTAAACAACTTTTCGCCATCCCAATATACAGTAATTTCTCCAAGTTCCCGTAAATGAGCTACATAGAAACCTAGCTCTTTAATCTTCTCTTTAAATTCGGTACTCTCGAAAGAAATTCGAATTCCTTTAGGGATATTTTTATCAGCCAGTATTTCTTTTAGTTCGGAAAAATTCTCCAATTCTCTCCAAATTCTGAGAAGGCGAGAAGGGGAAGGTGGTTTGGTTTCTATAATTTCAATTAAAAGTTCTTTGAGTTTATTTTTTTCATTTTTTGAAAGTTTGTTTTCTTCCCATTTTTTTACCATATCTTCATCAACTTCTCTTATCCTTTCTCGAATTTCTCCCATACGAGTTCTATAACTTATTACAATACCCCAATCTTCGTTTTTGCTTAATTCTCCTATATTTTTTCTTAAAACTTTTGTAAAATCTTTTTCTTGTTTTATTTGTTTTGGATATTCTGTCATTAATTTTTCTATAGATTCTTCAAAGGAAGGTAACTCGGATCTTTTTGTGACTTTTTTAACATCTTCTATAGTTTTTATTTTTTGATATTTTAAAAACTCGCCACTCAACCATTTATCTAAAGGTTCGAATTTTCCGACCAATAAAGCTATTTTTCCATTTTGGTCTGCGATTTCGTCAAGCCATCTAGTACCCTCCACTGTCTTTTCTGCAAAACTGTATCTTACTTTTTTACAGAATTCGCACAATTTTTCCTCTCTATCTTTTTGTGGCATTTTATTACATAAAGTACAAATATCAGAGACATCATTTTTCCACTCATTTCTCCACTCAAGTTTTTCAATATATTTAGGCTCTATTTCTTTGGTAAGAATTTTTTGTTTACATTTTCTTCTAAGTTCGGCTAATGATTTTCCGTAAAATTTCAAATTTTCTTTGAATTCAATTACAGGAATTAATAACCCTTTAGTTTCGTGATTGAAAATCTCGAATATTCTATCTTTTAGATAGACTTTGCTCTCATTGGAAATAGTTGCTATTAAAAAACAAAGATTTTCATCATCCTCATAAATACAATTTCCTAAACAAAAATCTACTTCGAGTAATTCTTTAATTTGATTTCGAATGTTATCTAAAATTGATAATCTTCCTTCTACATCTATCAATCGGCGCGCCTGAGAAATAAAAGAAAAGGTATCAAAAGAAATCACCAATAAATCTAAATCACACTCATTGTCAAAATGATCTACCTGCTCAATTTCTTTTAAAATTTTGTTACATATTTCTTTTTCTTTTTCCTTTATTAAGATATTCGGTTTATTCAAATCTATTTCTGCCTTGAACCGAAGAATTTGTTGTGAAAACTTTTCTTGAACTTCATCTTTTAACAATGATTTTCCGATTAGCGATTTAGCAATACTTCCAGTCATATAAGAATGGTCAAAAAGAGAAACATCATTTCCAGCTCGTTTGGTAAATGCTGGAACTAAGAGAAAATATTCTTTCAATATTGTAATAATC
>CAZJBU010000086.1:0-3297 GCA_964544525.1 uncultured archaeon | reverse complement strand
CGTTGCCTAACCATGCGCTAGTATCTCTTTCCATATCAGCCCAAGATATGGGATAGGGAACATCATAAATTCCAACAGGCTTGTACTTCCTTACAACTTCAGAAGGTAATGCAAAGTTAAGATGTTCATATTTCAAAACTTCTTTTGGAAAATGTGCAAGGAAATTGAAAATACCTGTTTCTTGCCATTGATGTTCACCAAAGGTTTCATAATCCATATATAGATTTATTACTTGCCCTTCGCTTGCAGCTAACCAAGAAGCATATTTGTCCGCTGTAAGTGGCCATTGGTTCCACCATCTTGCTGAGAATCTGTAAGAAACATCATCACTCAACCTATAGTTTCTTAGCAAAATAGAGATATCACAGTTCGGAGGTTTATATATATAATTAGGGGATCTCCATCCTAATATAGGATCCCAACCTTCGGTGTAAATTCCTATGTAACCCATTTTATGTGCTAATTCTGCAATCTCGTTAGAATAAAGAGCTTCTGTATTTCTAAATAGTACAGGCGATTTTTTGAATAATTTTTTAATCATTAGTCTATGCATTTTAACTTGATCGAAGAATTCTTCCTTATTTGGAAATAAAGATACTAGGGAATGGTAGTATGTTTCACTTACCACCTCTACTTTTTTGTGAGATAGTAATTGCTTGAATGATTCTAAGACCTCTGGATGAAATAATTCTGCCTGCTCCAGAAAGGTTCCTGTAATGGAAAAAGCTAATTTAATGTCATAGTTATCTAATAAATCCAGCATAATTTTATTTGTCGGCAAATAGCATTTGTACGCAACTTTTAGGAAAATTTGTTTATTTTTCTCGTAATCAAAGTAGTCAAAATAGTCATAATTACCAATCATAAAGACAGAAAATCTTTTCAACCTTACCGGTTGATGAACATGGAAGGTTACTGTTATATCCATAGTCGAGTTACTCATTTAGAGAATATATTCTTTTTTTGCCATGGTATTCTATTCTAATTTTATTTTCTCTTGCTAACCAGCCTAAGCCAGCCATTGCTTCTTCCCTAGACAAAGACGCTAATTTAGCAATTTCTCCTAATGTTAAATTACTATTTTCTCTAAGTATGTTCCATACCTTACCAGCCAAAACTCCAAAAACTTCTTCTACACCTGCCATAATAAATTATTATAAATTTTTAAAAAGTTTTTTATTATGAAGGGAATTTCCTTAGGGATAAATATGGTGATTCTTTTGGCTGTGGCTATTATAATCTTAATTGTTAGTATTTTACTATTTATGCAAGGTACTAAATTACCAATAAATATGACAGAGAACCAAGCAAGTATCAGTGCAGAATGCTTAAGATGGAGCAATTTTGGTTATAATGAATCTGTATTCACCAAAGAAAATTTTAGTGCTTTATATACGAGATTCTCAGGAGATTATAATAAGGCATCTTTATATTGTCGGACTTTAAGTGCTAAGTAAGTTAAGTTATTTATTCTTTGAAACTGTTAAAATTATGAAGCAAAAAGGAAATCTTATATTGCTATTTAGTGGTATTTTTGCTATGATAATCATTTTTGGTCTTATTATTTTCCAAAATCAAACAGAAAATGTGAATTATAAAATTGAAGAATGCAAAAGAAGTTGGTCTCATGAAGAAAAAATGCTTGTTGAATATAATGAACTTACAAAAACATTAACAGCTTATGTTTGGGTAAATTGTTGTGGAACTGAAGTTAAAGTTGAAAAGAAAGCTCATACTTACAAGATAGTTGAAAAGCAATATGGCACTTTGTGTAGATGTATGTGCATAAGGAAGGTTGTAATTTTCAATGCTTCAAAAGAGTATAAAGTAATTTTCATAAACAAGGATGGAAATAAATTCATATTAGCTCCTGTTGTAAGCTTTTGTGGATGGTCAACTTATGGGAAATGCAACAGCAATGCCGATTGCGTAGTAGATGGCTGCTCTTCTCAAGTTTGCAGATCTAAATTTGAACAGCCAATAACCACTATTTGCGAATGGCTGGATTGCTATGATAAAGCAAAGTTTAGAATTGCTTGCAAATGCATTGATAAGAAGTGTCAATGGACAAGAGAGTAGGATTACTGAAAGATTAACTTTATTCTAAATCTAAAAAGACTTATTAAATTTTTAATTCCATCTCTCCAGCTCTGCAATTTTTTCTCTCCTTCTCTCTTTCTGTAGGTAATGGGTACTTCTTTTGATTTTACCTTTTTAAATGCAAGTATTTTTATTTCTTGGGAAAAAGGCATCCCATCGCTCAGCCTTTCCAATTCTATTTTCCTAAGGAATTTCTTTCTGAATATCCACATGCCAGATTGAGAATCCCTAACCCTTACTCCAAAAAGAATGAAAGTAAAAAGAGTAAGTATAAAATTACCTATTTTATGCATGAAAGACATAGCCCCTTTTTCCATCTTGGCAAATCTATTAGTTGTTATAAAATCCAAATTTTCTTTTTTCAGTATTTTCAGAAGTTTGGGTATATCACAAAAAGGATATGTGCAATCTGCATCGCCTGTTATGATTATCTCACCTTTAGCTTTTTTTAGACCTATTTTGTAAGCCCTTCCATAGCCTTTTCTTTCTTCTCTTATTACCTTTGCACCCAACCTTTTCGCAATTTCATCGGTTCTATCAGTAGAATTACTAACAACCAGAATTTCGTATTTTCCTTTATATTTTCTTAGAGTCTGCTTAATTTCTTTTATAACTTTGCCAATACTTTTTTCTTCGTTATAGGCAGGGATAACAAAAGATATCATAATCTTTTTATTTATTATTAAAAAATTTTGTTATATTTTTTTATTTTAAATAACCTTGCAATTTTTTTGTGATTGTATGTAAAATTCCATTTTTCTTCTAGTATGTTATCAAGATTAGGATTCCAAGGATGAGTAAAATTAAAATAGTTTTCAGGAGAAATTAGCAGAACATGGAATTTTCTATATTTTTTTCCTTTAGCCCATGGGTCTATCCATGTATTTGTTGGTATATATTTTATTCCGTTTTCTTCTAATATTTTTCTGTTTTCTTTGGTGTCCCATACAATCAAAGGATCATACCATCCTATAATTCTGCCTTTTTCATCAATTGTATACTCGGAAAATATCCAGTAATAGTCCCAGTAAAACCAAGAAATATTATATTTTTTTATTATTTTCATTTTTAAGGAAAGATTATTTCCGTAAAATAAAATTGCAGCATCTAAGTCTCTCTGTGAAAAATTCATATAAGGATCATTTTGTTGAGCCCATCTATTTGTAAGTAGTTTTATACCAGACAATCCATTTATAG
>CAZJBU010000085.1:0-3328 GCA_964544525.1 uncultured archaeon | reverse complement strand
TCGTAGGGAAGTGCCAAAAATGTTAGGGGGTTTGGAAAGGGGCGGAGCCCCTTCCTTTGGTGAGGAAGGGGTGATAGGGGCGGGTGCGGCGCCCCTATTCGAACCTGGGTCTGCGGGTCCAGAGCCCGCCATGCTTGACCACTACACCACGGGGCTATAATTAAATAAATGCAACAAAATTTTATTTTATGGCATCAAAGGTATTGTTTATAATTCTGGATGGGTTAGGAGATAGACCTTCAAAAAAGCTTAGAGGAGAAACTCCTCTAGAGGCAGCTTCTACCCCAAACATGGATTTTCTTGTTAGAGAAGGAATTTGTGGAATGCAAACACCTTTAGGATTAGGATTTACTTTAGAGTCTGGCCCTGCACACTTTGAAATCTTTGGTTATCATCCTTATCAAAAATTTTATCCTGGTAGGGGAGTATTGGAAGCTTTAGGATGTAATTTCAGATTAAAGAAAGAAGATATAGCAATTAGAGTAAATTTTGCAACTTATAGAGATGGTAAGATAATAGATAGAAGGGCAGGAAGGATTAAAGATGTTTCTATATTTGAAAAGGATCTAAGTTTTGAGTTAAATGGTGTTGAATTTATTCTAAAGGCAGGAACTGAACATAGGGCTGCTCTCATTATAAGAGGAGAAAACTTAAGTGAGAAAGTAAGTGATTCTGATCCTAAGAAAGAAGGTAGAGCTCCGAAAAAGATAAAAGCCTTATGCAAGGAAGCAAAATTTACTGCAGAAATCCTTAACAAGTATATTAAAAAAGCGCATGAAATCTTAGAAAAGCATCCAGAAAATAAAAAAAGAATCAGGAAAAAACTTTTACCTGCCAATTTCTTGCTTTTGAGAGGAGCGGGCAAATATAGAGAGATACCTTCTTTTATGGAAAGGTATAGCTTAAAAGCTTGCTGTATTGCAGGAGCAGGCTTATATAAGGGGTTTGGGAGGTATGTTGGAATGGATATATTGAAAGTTAAAGGTGTAACAGGAGGCAAAGATACTAATATAGAAGCGAAATTCAAAGCAGCGAAAAAAGCTTTAAGAAAATATAATTTTGTTTGGGTACATATCAAAGCAACTGATTTGTATGGGCATGATGGAGATTGCATAGGAAAGAAAGAATTTATAGAAAAGGTAGATAATGCCTTATCTCATATTTTAGATGCCAAGTGTTTAAAAGTGATAACTGGAGATCATTCCACACCTTGCTCTCTTAAAGAGCATAGTGGAGATGAAGTTCCTATTTTATTCCATGGTGAAGGTGTTAGAAAAGATAATGTCTTGCATTTCGGAGAAAGAGATTGTATGCAAGGTGGCTTAGAAAGAATAGAAGGTAAAGATATAATGCCGGAGATTCTTAATTTAATTGGAAAACAGAATGTTATTGAATAACTTCGGATGTTTTTAAAATTCTCTTTTTTAAATATTTGCTAAAAAAATTATGGTCGCAATTAAGCATTTAAAAGAAGGAAGATTGGTAATGATAGATGGAGAGCCTTGTAAAGTAGTGAGTATAGCAACTTCAAAGTCTGGAAAACATGGGTCAGCAAAGACAAGAGTAGAAGCTATAGGATTATTCGATGGAAAGAAAAGAAGTGTTGTTAAACCAGCAGATAGCGAGGTAGAAGTTCCAATGATTATAAAAAAGAAAGCGCAGGTAATATCTATTCAGGGAAATGTAGCGCAGCTTATGGACTTAGAAACTTATGAAACTTTTGATTTGGAAATAACAGAGGAATGGAAGGATAAAATAAAAGAGGGAGAAGAAGCTATCTATTGGGAAATATCAGGCAAAAGAACCTTCCCATTATATTAGGATGATAGGAGGTACAGCAATCTTTTCTGATGGAGACAAAATAATCAAAATACCAAGAGTACTTATCCTAAGTAAAAAGGGAATATCAAATATAGATAAAAACTTACAGTCAAAGATTAAAGCCATTTATGTATTTCCTAAAGATATAGAAAAAGAGTTAATCTTTTCTGGATTTGAAAGAAAGAGTACTAAAATCTCATTAAGGAGTTCTGAAGAAATAACTAGGCTTAGCAGAAAAATTCAGGTAAATATACAATTATATGGTATAGCCTTAATGACATTTCTTACTATAACAGTTTCTTTCATTTTTAGAGATTTGATTTTGACTTTGTTCCTTGCAGCTATACTTTTATCTTTGCATTTTCTCATCCTTAAAAAAAGTCAAGAGGATTTAAAGAAAATGATTTTTGAAACAGAGAGATCTATATGGGATTATAGATTTTCAATAGCAAACCATTTAGCAAGGATTGCCTTAAAGTATGGAAGAAAAACAAAATTAAAATCAATAAAGGGAAGAAGGTATGTTATAATAGAGTGGGAATTCATGCCTTATTTTTCTGAGCATTTAATTGTTAGGGAAAAGTAGTTCTATAATTTTTTTACTTTGGTAACTCCTCTTTTTTCATCTTCTCTTGTGAGCTCATACACATTTCCACTAACAGCCTGCATAAATCTTTCGTCATGAGTTACGATAAAGATTTGATCTAAGATATCACTAACCTTTGTTTTTAAAACTTCTGCAAATTTTTCTATAGAGTTAGCATCTAAATTGTGAGTAGGCTCGTCTAAAATTAAGATTCTTAAGTTAGGTGCTAATGCTAAAGAAAGAGCTATTCTTAGTGTTAAACAAGCCAAACTTCTTTCACCTCCAGAGCTTATGCCCTCTACATTTACCCAAACATTCCTTAAATCGCAAAGTTGCAATAAATAATCATTTTCTTTCACCTCAAATCTAATACCTATATAATCTTGGTAAGGATATATTTCTTCCCAGATATCATTCATTAGGTTATTTAAAGTTTCTATGAATTCTCTTCTAATTTCTTCTTGACATTTCAATAAACTTTCACTAAATTCCTTAAGTTTTTCTCTACAGAAATCAAAGAAGTTAGCCTCTTCTTTATATGTATTGTACAAAGCAATTTGACTTTCTATTTCTTTTAATAAACTTTTTTTATTTTCTAATTCTCTCTTTAGCGCTTTATTATTTTCTTCCAATCTGGCAATTTCTATGTTCAGTTTTGCTATATCCTTTTCCAGCTTTACATACTCTTCTTCATCGATTACAATTTCTTTTAACTTATTTTCTATTTCTATTTTTTCTTTCTTTAGCTCCTCATAATTAGATTTCAAATACTCTAATTTTTCTAATTCTTCGACTCTTTCTCTAATCTTTTTTGCCGTTCTTTCCAATTCTTCATCTCTAAATGTTTCTCTTTCCTTTTCTTCTAAAACTTTCAAAACTTCTTCTAAATTTTCTTTGCAACCTTCCAATGCTATTTTCCTT
>CAZJBU010000084.1:1386-3390 GCA_964544525.1 uncultured archaeon | reverse complement strand
TTAACTGAAGAACAAATAAATAAACTACTAGAAACACTACAAAACTTTGGTATTATGATTGAGGATAAGAAAACCTTATTATGTGGTTAAATCATGAGTTTACCTCCTTTTTTCTCTCCTCCCAAAATACTCTTCCTCATACTGTGGGATCATGTCTGGATTAAATGCATACGAACTAGCCTTAATTAAAAGAAGAAGTCAGTATTCAAATGTTATTGTCTTTAAGACTTTAGATATGAAGAGGCTAGACCCTTGGATTAACATTCTTGATAAATTCTATCAAGCATTAAAATCTCGTAGAAAAATTAAGGACTATATAATTTACATCTTTAAAGTTGGTAAGGGACTATATGAAGTTAAAGTATTACCTACAGGAATTCACTACAAACCAGTAACTATGACATCAGGAATCCCAATGCCAGGACTAGGAGCTCAGAGAATTGTAGATCTCAACTTAGCTCTAACATACATAACACAGCAAATGGATAGTGCTGCAAGTGAACAACTACCAATAGCAATTGCTACCATCTTCTGGGGACTCTTTGAGAGGAATACCAAATTTATAGAATTCTTAAGGGGTTCAATATTTGACTATAACTATTACAAGGCTGGTCACATTATTACAGTATTTACTGAAGTTCCTGAAGTCTTAATTGATGATGAGACATTAAGATATAGTATTGTTGTTGAAATTCCACCATCAACTGATGATGAGAGGAGAGAGTTAATAAAATCACTGGTAGATCAAATGGGTAAGGAAGGTCTTAGAATTCAAATTAATGGTTCTCTAGAATCTCTAGTAATGTCTACAAAAGGTCTTAATCTAACTGAAACCGAGGCTGTTATTCTAGAATCAGTATATAAACATAAGAGACTAGACCCTAGAGTTATAACATCTTACAAATACGATATTGTCAGAAAATCAGGAGTTCTTGATATTGAAGAACCTCAGAAAGGATTTGAGGCTGTAGGAGGTTATGATATTCTTAAGGAATTCATTAAGCTTAATGTTATCAAAGTTCTCAGGAATCCAAAATTAGCAGAAAGACTTGGACTTAGACCACCTAGAGGTCTACTATTCTTTGGTCCACCAGGTACAGGTAAGACTTGGTTTGCTAAGGCTTTAGCAAAAGAGCTAGGCATACCATTCTTAAGATTAAGAACAGAGAAGATATGGAGTAAGTATGTTGGTGAGACTGAGAGAAACATTGCTAAGGCTATTGAAATTGCTGAAGCAGTAGCTCCCTGTGTAATGTTTATTGATGAAGTTGACAGATTTGGCAGAAGAACTAGTATTGACACTGACTCAGGAACAACTAGAAGAGCATTTAGTATCTTCTTAGAATGGTTAGGTGATGATCGTAGAAAAACAATAGTCATAGCAACTACTAACGTACCTGAGTATTTAGATGAAGCTTTTATTAGAGTTGGTAGATTTGACTATATCATACCATTCCTATATCCTGACTATCAAGCTAGGCTACAAATATTACAAGTACACACTAGTGTTGTAAGGAAAGTTCCATTAAAGAATGTTGATCTTAAGGAAATTGCTAAGAATACAGAATTATGGAGCGGTGCTGAACTTGAAGAACTAGTAATTAGGGCTGCAAGAAATGCATTAAAAGAAGATAGGGAATATGTCACACATGATGACTTTGTAAAGGCTCTGGAATCATTCAGTATTAATGTTGAACAAAGAAAACAACAATTAGAGCACTACATGAGATTAGCCTACCAATTCTGTAATGATAGACAATTCTTAAAACAACTTAATGAAGCCTATGGTAAAATGATATCTACAACTACCAAGGTAGATGCTTTCCTAGAGGAATTAAAGTAAACTTTTTAACTCAACTCTTCTTTTTCTTATATTCTCACACATACTATGTCTTTGGAAATTCAATTAAATAAATTACAAAAAGAGTTGGAGAATTTAGTCACTATAAGTAGACAAGAGTACGAAGAGTTAATTAACTACTTCAAGGATGTTGTTAGTAAGAA
>CAZJBU010000084.1:0-1376 GCA_964544525.1 uncultured archaeon | reverse complement strand
GTATTAACAACACTTGACAAACTTTACGAAATTTTGAGATTAACTGAAAGTAAATTATATGATGTTGTAAGTCCTAGAGAGTTCAAAATATTTGTTATTTCAATCAACGATGAGAGTAAGTATGTCAAAATTGAAGAAGTGAAAATTCGTGGCAAGTTAAGAATGTGGTTAGGAAGACAATCATATGAGCTACAAATTAAAGAAGTAAGTGGTTGGAATAGTAAGGTGATATATTATGATAAAATGCTTAATGATATCTTCAATTCTATAGTCTCTCTAGCATATGCTATAGAAATGATAATATTCTTAGTATCAAATAGTAATACAATAATAGAGTATGCTAGTGAGGTTGTAGAACTTTACCTAGAACATTGTAGGAATGTTAGAACAAAAGTAAGTAGTCTTCTAGAATCTTGTGAGATTAAAGAATTACAGAGAATGTCATCTAGAGTAGAAGCATTCTTAGAAGAAATAAAATCACAAGTAGGTTAGGGAATGTGAATGTTTTTGAAAAATCTTTGAAGGTAGTAGAAGAACTTTTAAACATTGTTACACAAGAGTACAGTACCTGTATTAAAAGTTTGAAGAACTATATAAAACAATATCACGATATTATTGTAAACCTTCTTAGCAAAATGTATGAAATTCATAATCATTATGTTGATAGTAGTGTTATTGCTAGAGATTATGGACTAAGAAAGTTTAAGTATTTAGATATTACGTTAAAGGGAATCTTAAGTTATAGATTACGATGTGAAGAAAAAGAAGTTAAGGCTAATGTTATAGATTTTGATGGATCCAGATACGAATATGTAATAACACTGTATACCTTCTATAGTGAAGATCATAGATACAGCATAGTTGATAAATTCAAATATTACTGTAATCTTGATAAACTTAATGATGTTGATATATTATGCTCAAATATAAAGACTATAACATTCTTAGCATTAAACATGGATAATATAATAGACTATCTTAGAATTAGAACAGAACTATGGAAGCAGAAATCACAAAAATTTAGAGAAACAATATCGAAGGTTTTAGAATCTAAAACTGAAGAATTCAGAAAAGCAGCATCCAGGGTAGAAGCTTTTCTTGAAGAAATTAAAGGTGGTAGTAGTGAATAATAAGGTAAATGATATTATTCAAGAACTCTTAAACAAACTAACAAGAATTAAAGATATTATTGGTAGTTTTATTGTTATTGAGGGTATTAATAATCACCTTTATCTTAATGCAATTGGTAATTACTTTAGAATATTCTACAAGTTAGATTACTACATAATTTATACTAGAGGTGTGATAATAGTTTTTGATCATAAGAAGTTAACTAGGGAAGAGAGGGAGTACTTATTCTTTAAGTATGGTTTTAA
>CAZJBU010000083.1:0-3416 GCA_964544525.1 uncultured archaeon | reverse complement strand
AATTTTTAAAACAATAAATTGTATGGCAAAAGCGCCTTATGATAGAAAATGGAAACATGGAAAATCTGCAAGAGGGAAAGAAAGTTATACAATATGTAGTTATTGCAAAAAAGCAGTTCCAAGATCAAAAGCATTTTCCAGAGTTGTTGGGTTTAAAATATCTGATCCCTCTCTAAAAAGAGAGTTAGACCCTAAATACATTATGTTCTCCTCTCAGAAGATTTACATTTGTCCTTCATGTGCGAGATTTAGAAGAATATCCGTGCCTGGAAAATCAAGGAAATCGAGGAAAAATCTAGAATGAAAATCGAAAAAAATCTTAAAATAGGAAAGTTATTTACATTTATTCCAAATAGAAACTTGCCCGTATATAATTGGTTTTATTACAAAGAAGGTTTTTCGAAGGATTTAGTGTTTCTATTACTAAAAAAATTTGATGCAAAAGGGAACAAACTCTGCTTAGATCCATTCTGCGGGGTAGGAACTACCTTATTGGCATGTAAAGAGAAAGGAGTAAATTGTATCGGTTTTGATGTTTTACCTTTAGCAATTTTTGTATCAAAGGTCAAAGTAAATGATTACAAAAAAGAAGATTTAGAAAACACATTTAAAATGCTAAAAAAAGTAAAATATAGTAAAATAAGTTTGGAAAGTGTTCCGAAAAAAGTTAAAAAATACTTTCCCAAACCAGTCTTAGAAGACCTATTGTTAATAAAAGAAAAAATAAATAAAATTGAAAATAAAAAAATAAAAGATTTTTTTACCTTGGCATTGATGAACGCTAGCGTTAAATGTAGCTTTTTATTTAAAGATGGTGCTGTTCTAAAGGTGAGAAAAAGATTTGATATTCCTCCTCTAAAGAAAATGTTTAAAAGAATTGCTGGAAAAATGATTAAAGATCTAGAAAGAATTAAGTTTAGAAAATGCAATATAATGATTGAGCAAAAAGATGCAAGATATTTTAACTTAAAGGAAGGAATTGACTTTGTAATAACTTCTCCCCCTTATCTTAACAAAATTGAATATATTAAGGAATACGAAATTGAGCATTTGTTATTTCTTGGAAAAAAAGGATTGCCTCCTCTACGCTCATCTTTCGGATTAGCTGAGAACTATTTTAAGGACATCTCAAAATTTTTAGAATGTTTATATAACTCTTGCAAAGAAAATGCAAAGATTGCAATAGTAATAGGTGATGGTGTGGTAAATAAGCAAATAGTTCAAGTCCCTGAAGAAATATGTAGAATTGCAACAGAAAAAGGATTTAAAATTAAGAAGATTATCATTGGAAGGGAAAGGATTGCAACTACTCCGAGCAGGAGGAAAATAGGAAAGTTAAGAGAATGTCTAATACTGGGAGAAAAATAAATAAAATTCCCGAAATTATGATTTATGAGTTCTCAAGAGAAAGTCATCTCAATTAATGGAATATCAAAAACTTTCAAAACATATAAAAAAGAGGTTGGTTTTTTAAATACTTTAAAATCGATTTTTAAAAGCCAATTTCTTTGATTGCATATTTTCCTGCGAAGGTTATCTTAGGAAAGCTTTTTGGATGGGATGTTTTCTTTCCTTTACTTATCTCTATTACTTTCTTTATATTTTCTCTAACCTTGTGGAAGTTTGCAATTGAGAAATATTCAAGCGCAGGAGGGTAAAAAATCAGACTGCCCGTCACCCATCATCCCATAGTCAGGAGGGTGAGGCGTCCTCATCTAATTTTAATTGATTTTTATCTTTAAATTATGGCTACAAAAAGCAAAATAAGAGAATATTTAGAAAATCCAGCCCCTCTAAAAGTTTTAGAGAATACTTTCAGAGAAATAAAAAAAATTCAGCCAAAATATGAACCTTTTATTACTGTAACTGAAGAATATGCATTTGAATATCTGGAGAAAAAAATAAAGGAAAATCCTAACTTTATAGGATTGCCTTTCTCAGTAAAAGATTGCCTATGCACGAAAGGAATTTTAACAACTGCTGGTTCTAAAATTTTGAATAAGTATATTCCTACTTTCGACGCTACAGTTGTTGAGAGATTTAAAGAAATAGGGATTTTAATAGGTAAAACAGCCATGGATGAGTTTGGATTTGGAACTTTCTGCACAAATTGTTATTATTGCAAACCCAGAAATCCTTTTGATATTCATAGGGTTTGTGGTGGCTCTTCAGGAGGTGCTGCATGCATTACTTCCTTGCTAAAACAACCACATATTGCAATAGCAGAAAGTACAGGAGGAAGTATATCTTGTCCTGCCTCCTTTTGTGGAGTTTTTGGCTTAACTCCAACCTATGGCCTGGTTTCTAGATGGGGGTTGATAGACTATGCAAATAGTTTAGACAAAATTGGTCTAATGGCAAAAGACATATTTGGAATTGCCTATGGATTAAATATAATTGCTGGATATGACGGAAGAGATAGTACTTGTATAAAAAAAGAAAAAGAAGACTACACAAAGTATATTGAAATGGATGTATCAAATATGAAAATAGGCGTGGTAAAAAATTATTTTGAGGGTGTAGATGAAAATGTGGAAAAGGCTGTGTGGAGAGGAATAAAGAAAATAGAAAGTTATTGTAAAGAAGTAGAAGAGATTTCCTTACCTATGTCTGAGTATGCATTGCCCTGCTATTATATAATTGCAATGGCTGAAGCATCAACAAATCTTGCAAAATTTTGTGGGATGAGGTATGGATATGAGGAAGAAATAAATGAAAATTCTGGAAATTTCAATGAATATTTTTCTAGAATTAGAGCTGAAGGATTTGGAAAGGAGGCAAAGCGAAGAATAATACTGGGAACTTTTTATAGAAAAGCAGGATATAGAGACAAATATTATATTAAAGCTTTGAAGGTCAGAGCTCTTGTGGTAAAAGAATTTAAAGAAGCATTTAAGAAATTTGATATCCTTGCCTCTCCCACTATGCCTATAGTAGCGCCAAAGTATACGGAGATAGCGGAGCTCACACCTATACAATGTTATGCTATGGACATTTTAACAGTTGCTCCCAACCTAGCGGGAATTCCTATGCTAAATGTACCTTGTGAAAAAATTGGAAATTTGCCAGTAGGGTTGCATTTGCTGGCAGATCATTTTAAAGAAAAAAATTTGATTGCATTGGGAAAATTTTTTGAAAGTCCCGAACCAGAGATATAAATATAAAGGTTTCTGCGTAATTAAATTTTGATGAAAAATAAAAAAGTTCTGATAACTTCTGATGGCAAATTATATATTCCAGCAAGCGGAGTAGTAGATGACTTTATGGTTAAAATTAGAGCCAGTATGATAACTGGAAAAAAGGTAAATGTGATGGAACTTGCTAGGGTTGTAGATGTAAAAATAGGATATATTTCAGATGGCATAGTTATAGATCATATACCTCCAGAAAAATATAACAGTCTTTATAAAATGTTA